>JBJONJ010000100.1:0-3748 GCA_046051905.1 Verrucomicrobiota bacterium | reverse complement strand
ATCGTCACCGAGAAGATCGCCCGGAACGCCGAGAAGTATCCCGTCGACAAGTCCAAGGGGTCGGCCAAGAAGTACACCGAGTTGGGCCCGTGATCCTATACAAAGCCCCAAAGTCGACGTTCCTCGGAGATCTGGAGGAATCGCGGATCGACCAGTTGTTGGTCGAGGGTTTTCGTGACCGGTTGGCAGCAGTTGGCACCGGTGTCAGATCGGCTGAACGCATTGTTTCAGATTGTTGAACGATGGATCACTCCAACGATTTGAGAAGTAGGTTCGATATCTAAACCAAATCTCCAAAGCAGGCCCCCATATGCGTCCGGGAATTTACGAGCGACTGGTTCGTGAGGGAGAGGAGAATGAGGTGAGGCAACTCGAAGCAGAGGGGCGCGCCTGGGTGGCTACCGTTTCTGAGGCCGCCCGGCGTGACCTCTTGCTCGATGAACTTGCTTCAAGGATTCCGGAACTCCTGGATGTCGCAGCTTCCTCGTCGGCTGACGCCGCTGATCAGGCTCGCAACGAACTTCGATTGATCGCGCAGATGCTGCGCGCGGCAAGGGGTGTCACTGGTGATGGCGTTGTGCAACCGCTGCCTGCCGCTGAACTCCGCCTGCTACGAGCGGTCCATGAGCCAGAGATCCGACCGATACTGCCTCAAACCGGGCTGAACAGGCCGTGGTTGTTCACCTCAGGAAAGGGCCAGCCATCACTCTATTCGGAACTGAGGGCTGAACTCGAAACGGCTGAGCGTCTCGATATCTTGGTCAGCTTCATCAAAAAGGCCGGAGTCCGAAAACTGGAGGATGTATTTGAGCGAGTGACGGCGACCGATGCTCATGGGAGGTCGCGTCTCCGAGTTCGCATTTTGACCACCACCTACATGGGGGCGACGGATCGATCTGCTTTGGATCAGTTGGCGAGCTTCCCCGGGGTGGAGGTTCGTGTGTCATTGGATGGGCAGCGTGAGCGACTCCACGCGAAGGCCTGGATCTTCCAGCGACCTCATGGGTTTGGAACGGCCTTCGTTGGCAGTGCGAACCTTTCTAAGTCGGCCCTCATCGATGGCATCGAGTGGACCCTCAAGATATCGCAGGCCCGGGATCCATCGCTGTTTGACTCAGCCAAGGCCAACTTTGAGTCGCTTTGGAATGATCCCGAATTTTCGCCTTACGACCCCCGGAATGACGAGCACCGGTCCGCATTGGACCGCGCACTGGAGATTCAACGAGGACCTGCCGTAGGTCAGGTCATTGCCATCCGAACCTGGTTTGATCTGCAACCGAAAGCGTTTCAACAGATCATGCTGGATCGGTTGGATCACGAGCGAGAGCAAGGGCGCACGCGCAACCTATTGGTAGCTGCGACGGGCACAGGCAAGACCGTGGTCTCGGCATTTGATTATCGCCGGCTTTATGAAAAGCAGGGTGGCCGCCCCCGACTGCTCTTCATCGCGCACCAACGGCAGATTCTGGAACAGGCTAGGGCGACGTTTCGGCACGTATTGCATGATTCAAGTTTTGGAGAGTTGCTCGACGGCTCGACAGTGGCGGGATCCCACGAACACCTGTTCGCGATGATTCAGACCCTCAGCAACCGAAGGTTGGTGGATCAACTGGGTGGCGATTACTGGACCATGGCCGTGGTGGATGAAGCACACCACTTGCCCGCGGCCAGTTTTCAAGGAGTCGTGCGAGGTTTGCGGCCTTCCATTCTTTTGGGTCTGACTGCGACTCCGGAACGCCTTGATGGGTTGTCATTGTCTGACTTCTTTGATTCCCGCCCGGATGGTTCGCCTGCCTCATCATTGCGACTCTGGGATGCGCTGGATCAGCAGTTGCTTTGCCCGTTCGAGTACTATGCCACGGCCGATGACGTGGATTTCAGAGGCGTGGAATGGGGTAAGGCACGGGAGGCCAACCAGGTTGCAGGGGTGCTGACCGGTAGCGAAATTCGCGCGCGCAGTGTCGCACAGTCAATCCAGCGCTATGTGGATGATCCGGCGGCCATGAAGGCATTGGCGTTTTGCACCAGCGTGGATCATGCCCGCTCCATGGCTGAGGCGTTCACAAAGATGAACCTCTCGGCTCAAGCCGTATCGGGGGATGACTCTCAACAGGTGCGCGAAGATGCCGTCAATCGCTTGCAATCGGGACGTTTGCAGGTGATCTGCACTGTGAATCTGTTCAACGAGGGAATTGATATCCCGGCGGTGAACACCTTGTTTCTGCTCAGGCCGACGCAAAGCCCTGTGGTGTTCCAGCAACAAATTGGCCGAGGTATTCGCCTTCATTCTGGGAAAACCTGTTGCTTGGTCTTGGATTACGTAGGGCTGTACGACCAAGAATTCCGATTCGACGTGCTCTACCGAAGCCTGACGGGAATGACTCGTCGGCAGTTGGGAGAAGCGGCGGAAAAAGGTTTCGGACAGTTGCCGCCCGGATGTCATCTGCAACTCGACAAAGTGGCTCGCGAGCGGGTGTTGGCGAATCTGCGGCAGAGCTTGAGAATCAATGCTCGGCGGCTTCGCAGTGAGGTGTTGGCCTGGTCAACGGGTCGATCAGGGCCTTTGGAGATGGCCCAGTTTGTCCGCGATCAGGCTATTGAGCTCGGTGATCTTTACGAAAACAAGCGCTCCTGGCAGGGATTGCTTCGAGAGGCCGGGTTGCCACACGTCCCGTTCGGTCCAGAGGATGATCGGCTGTTGGAGCGGGCGGGCCGATTATTGCATTCGGATGATCCGCGGTTGTTGAGAGATTGGCTTGCCTGGTTCCAGGGTCAGGATGACTTAGGCAGGGCCCCCTTGATGTTGGCTCACCAGCTTCTTCACGAGAAGCAGCGCGTCATTTCCAAGAGCGGATTCCGGGACTTGCTGAATGCCAACCCCGCTGTGAAATCAGAGCTGTCGGGCCTATTAGCCTATCTCGCCGAAGCGACAGACAATCCAGGTCGCCTGATGACCGGGGCCCCCCGTGAATGGCCGATGTCCCTGCATGCTCGGTACAGTCGACTCGAGGTTCTCTCAGCGATCGGATATGCCACCGAGCAACGTCGGCCGGAGCAGCGCGAGGGTGTGTTGCTGCTGGAGGCTGATCGCTTGGGAGTACTCTTCGTTACTCTAGACAAGACGGAGGGATTTCATGCAGGGGTGAAATATCGCGACTACGCTGTCAGCCCCGAGTTGTTCGCGTGGGAGACACAGAATCGGGCGAATCCCGGCAACAAGTTGGGGCTGCGCTTCATCGAAAGCCCCGGTAACGGATGGCGTTTCTTTTTATTTGTTCGCGAAGATCGTGATCATGAGTTCTCAGCCCTCGGCGAAGTTCGCCTCGAACGGTGGGAGCCTTGTGAACAAGGACCGATTCCCATTGTTTGGCGCCTCGTGGATTCGATGAGTGCCCAACTTTATCGTCAGTTCAGCGTGCTTCGAGACGCCTGAAATCTGCGCGGAATTCGGGCGCTTTCATCGGTCCTGGTACTGATTTCGCAGCAAGGGTCGAATTCGTTGAGGTTTTCTACCACTCCTGATCACAGCCCATCATTCCAACGGCCTCCGACTCGGGATACCGGGCAGGGCCGGTGCCGCCTTGAAAGCCTCCACGACTTCGGGGCGGACCCACGGTTTCAGGTTGTTCCACGGTAGCAGCACCACGTAGTCGCCCTCGGCGTAGCTGCCGGCCTCGTATTCCTCGAAGTGCACGAAGACCCCTGCCGACGAGGCGGTGAACTTGAGCTCGGCCAATTCGGCTTCGGT
>JBJONJ010000099.1:0-3337 GCA_046051905.1 Verrucomicrobiota bacterium | reverse complement strand
TCCCGGCACCATCCGGTTCCTCGAAAAAATGATCCGCCGCACCGCCGCGCCGAACGGCTGGAAGCTCGGCGTCATCGTCGATGCCGAGCGCATGAACGTGCAGGCCCAGAACGCCTTCCTCAAAACCCTCGAAGAGCCTCCGCCAAACACCCTGCTGCTCCTTTTGACCACCCAGCCGGAGCAGCTCCTGCACACCATCCAGTCCCGCGTCATCGAGGTGGGCCTCATGCCGCCGGAGGGTGCCCGCACCTTCACCGAGCACGAGAACAAGCTCCTCATCGTCCTTGAAAAAATGGCCGCCCGGAACGCCGGGGCCATCTCCGGGGCTCTTTCGCTCAAGGCCGACTTCGAAGCCATCCTCGAAGAGCTCCACGACGACCTCAAAAAGCGCCACGAGGCCGAATTCGAACGCGAGACCGAGCACTACGGCAAAACCACCGATGGCAGTTGGCTCAAGCAACGCGAAGACCAGGTCGAAGCCGCCATCGAGGCCGATTACATCCAGCAGCGCAGCGCCCTCATGGACCTCCTCCTTTCCTGGTTTGGCGATGTCGCCCGCCAGCAGGCCGGTGCGGAGCACCTCGACCTGCCACGCCATCAAAAAGCCACCTCCGGCCTCGCCGCCAAATGGTCCCCCGCGGAAGTCTCCAAACGCATCCGCATCCTCCGCCAGCTCGAAAGCCACCTCCACACCAACGTCAACGAAGGCCTCGCCCTCGAAGTCTGCTTCATCCAGGCCTTCGCGTGAGTCTGAAGCGGCACGATATTGAGGAGTAATCGGCAGGTTCGTTCGTTTAGTGGCCCTGCTTCATGATTCGATCCTTCGCCAACGTCTGCACTCTTTGCCTTTTGCCGCTCATCGCCCACGCCGACATGGTGGACACGGGGGCGGACCTCAAGGCGCTGCCGCAGGTGCCGGAGGGGTTTGAGGTGAAAATCTTCGCGCAGGAGCCGCTGGTGCGGCAGACCTGCTCGATGGCGTTTGATGGCAAAGGTCGGCTGTTTGTCGGCATGGGGCCGCAGTATCGGAATCCGACACCGGAGACGCCTGGGGACAGTGTTTGCCTCATCGAGGACCAAGACGGCGATGGCGTGGCAGACTCAAACAAGGTCTTCGCGACCGGTTTGAACTGCGTGCAAGGCCTCGCGTGGCATGGGCGCGATCTGTGGGTGGCGAATGCGCCGGATTTGACCGTCGTTCGTGATCTGGATGGCGATGATGTCGCGGATGAATACGTCAAAGTGTTCACCGACCTCGGGAACATCGAGCACGCGCTTCACGGCCTCGTGTGGGCACCGGATGGCAAGCTCTACATGAGCAAGGGGAACTCGAAGGGGCTCAATAAAGAGCCGAACATCGCGCCAGCACCGTTTCGTGAGTTGTTCGGCCAGAGCACCACGACGCCAGCGACGAAACCGCAGACCTTCAAAGCATCCGATTACAAGCCCCTGTATCAGAACCCGCAGGACGACTGGGGCCTCATGGGCGGCATCCTGCGCTGCGATGACCTCGGCGAGAATCTGGAGATCGTTTCGCGCGGCATGCGCAATCCGTGGGACATCGCGCATGACGACGGCTTCAACTGGCTGGGCACCGACAACGATCAAAACGAGGGCGATCGCGTGATGATGCCGTTCTACGGCGCTCACTTCGGCTGGAATCATCCGTGGAGTAGCCACTGGACGGGCGAGGCTCACCTGCCGACCGCTCCCGTGAGCCATCCGGTGTTTCACGGCAGCGGCACGGGCATCGTGTTTGGCTCGTTGGGCGACCGACGCGGTGTGTTTTTCATCAATGACTGGCTGAACAAGACGACCTATGTCTTCAAACCGAAGTGGGATGGCGCTTTGATGACATGCGAGGGCGGCGAGTGGCAGTCCTTCATCGTCGGCGGCAAATCATTGTTTCGTCCGACGGACCTCGCGTTTGGGCCGGATGGTTCGTTGTGGTGCATGAGCTGGTCGCGTGGTTATGGCGCGGAGTATGACAAAGCGGGCCAAATGACGAGCGAGGGCCGCATCTACCGCATCGTGGCGAAAGGCGCGAAAGCCGCGCCGGTGTTGATGAAGCCGATGAAGGATCGCTCTGTGAAGGAACTCGTCGCCGCCTTCAACAGTCCGCTCGCCGTGCATCGCATCGACGCGCAGGACGAGCTCGCACGTCGCGGCAAGCCGATCCAAAACGAGCTCGGTCGTGAGCTGGAGCGCGACGATTTGACCGAGGCGCAGCAGACCTGGGGCATCGGAGCGCTGGGCCGCATCGCGCCGATCATGATCGTGAACGACGGCAGCCTCACCGAGGACAATCAGAACATCCAAACGCTGCGCACCTCGATGCGGAATCCGCGCAGTGTCACCGTGCCGGATGTTTTTCGACTCGCAGCGGCGGAAGGCACGCCGCGCATCCGTTTTGAGATCGTGCAGGCCATCTGGCAGACACGAAACACCGACATGGTGCCGCTGTTGATGGCCATCGCTTCCCGGGAAACAGATCGTCTCGTCTTTTACAGCGCGTGGCGTGCGCTGCGTGATCTCGCGGGCACGGAGTTGCTCAAACGCATGCTGAAGGACTCGCATGCCGGCGTGCGTCGGGCGGCCTTGCTGGCGTTGTTGGAAGATGGCGCGTTGAATCACGATGAGGTCGCCGCGATGTCGAAGGACAGCGATGCCGAGACGGCGAAACTGGCCGCGCTTTGGATCAAGAACATCAGCGGCGATGCGCCGGAGATCCTCGTCAAAGGCAACGGCATCAACAAAGCTAACGTCGCGCCAATCAAAGGCACGCCACCGGCCATCAAACCGCTCGCCACGCCGACCACGCTCGATGCGGCGCTCGCCGCGATGAAGGATGCCGACATGGAGCGTGGCCGTCTGCTCGTTTTGCATCCGCAGGGCGCTGGCTGCATCGCCTGTCACCACATCGGCGGTCGCGGCAACCACTTCGGCCCCGATTTGACCGGCATCGGCGACCGCGCGGAGCTGAAGCATTTGCTGCAATCGCTCATCGAGCCGAGCGCGGTGATCACGGAGGGCTTCAACTCGCACGTGGTCACCACCGACAAGGCAACGCACATGGGCGTGCTGCTCAATGAAAGCGGTCTCGCCATCACCCTCGGCCTCGCCACCGGCCAGCGCGAGCGCATCCTGCGTGACCACATCACGAAGCACGAAACGCTGCCCGTGTCCGCGATGCCACCCTTCAATGCCATGCTGAACTCGCAGCAATGCGCGGACATCGCCGCGTGGCTCATGACCCAGAAAGCGGGCGGCTCGAAACCGAGCCCCAATCGCGTCGCGCCGCTGGAAGTGAAGAAAGAGCCCACGCGACTCCTGATCA
>JBJONJ010000098.1:0-8207 GCA_046051905.1 Verrucomicrobiota bacterium | reverse complement strand
ACCGCAGTCCGTGCTGGAGATTTTGCAGGCGGGCAATCAGCGTTTCCTCGCCGGTGAGCGCATCCAGCGTGACTTTGGCCGTCAGATCACCGCCACATCCACCGGGCAGTTCCCCATGGCCGCCATCCTTGGCTGCATCGACTCGCGGGCGCCTGCGGAGACCGTTTTCGACCTCGGCCTCGGTGATGTTTTCAGCGCCCGCGTGGCTGGAAACATCGCCACCGCCGAGCTGCTCGGCAGTTTGGAATACGCCACCGCCGTGGTGGGGTCAAAGCTCGTCGTCGTGCTCGGTCACACGAGCTGCGGCGCGGTGAATGCCGCCGTCGATCTGCTCGTCGCCGCGAAAAAAGCCAGCGAGGCCACGCCGTGTGCGAATCTTGATGGTCTCGTCACCGAAATTCAGCAGGCCATCAATCCCGCCACGCTCAAAAAGCCCGATGCGTGGGCTCCTGGTGAAAAAGCCGCCTACACGAACGAAATCTCGCGCCTCAACGTCATCCGCACCATCAAGACCATCCGCCAGCGCAGCACGACGCTCGACAAGCTGGTGCTCGAAGGCAAGATCGCCATCGTCGGTGCTCTTTATGATGTCACCAGCGGCGAGGTCAGTTTTTTCCAGACCGCCGAGTCCAGTGTGGCAAAGCTCAGCGTGCCAATGGTGGCCGTGGCGTAAGTTTTTTCGCAGGGCGGAGCAGGCGGGAGCCGTTTAAGATGGCTCTCCCATGATTCCCATCGATCTCACAGGCAAAGTCGCGCTCGTTACTGGAGCTTCACAAGGCATTGGCGCAGAAGTCGCCCGCACGCTGCACCGGGCGGGGGCCACGGTGGTGATCAATCACCTCGGCACGGCGGGCACCACGGCGGATGCACAGGCGCTGGCCGATGAGCTGAATCTTCTCCGCACGGACAGCGCCAGCATCGCGGCGGCGGATGTCTCCAAGGCGGAGCAGGTGCAAACAATGATGGGCGAGGTGCAGGCCCGCCATGGCGGCCTCGATTTCCTGGTGAACAACGCCGCGATCATCAAAGACCGCACCCTCGCCAAGATGACCTACGAGGAATGGGACGCGGTGATCGGTGTGAACCTCAGCGGCGTGTTTTACTGCTGCAAGCATGCGCTGGAGATCATGCGCGAAGGCGGGGCAATGGTGAGCTTTGGCAGCATTGCGGCCATTCAGGGCTTCTTCGGCCAGGCAAATTACGCCTCCGCCAAAGCCGGTGTGCAGGCGATGATGCGCGTGCTGAGCCGCGAGGCCGCCCGGAAGAATATCCGAGCCAATGCCATCGCTCCCGGTGTGATCGACACCAGCATGGCGGCCACGATTCCCGAGGCCGTGCGGGCCGAGATGCTCAAAAACGTGCCTTTGAACCGCTTCGGCACGACTGCCGAGGTGGCCAACGTCGTGCTCTTCCTCTGCTCACCGCTCTCCAGCTACGTCACCGGCCAGACGATCGAGATCAACGGCGGCTGGCGGGGCTAGTTTGTTGTTCACGCTTCAGCGTGGGGCAGCTCTCGTCACGCTGAAGCGTGAACAACGTACGGATCGTGTGCTTTCAGGATCACCCATGTGGCACCCCATGAGCCGCTGGCTTCATCGGCGGGGTAGATGACTTGCTGGACCTCGAGGAGCTTCGCGAGGATGGCGTGGACACCGGTTCGCAAAGTCCCGGTGCCTTTGCCGTGGATGATTCGCACACGCAGGATGCCTCGCTGGCGGCATTCGTGGAGATACTCGGGGATGAGGCTGCCGATTTCGTTCGGGCGAAAGGTGTGCAGATCGAGCTCGGGGCCGATGGGATGCTCGATGCTCTCGGGGAAGGCGTCGTCGTCCGTGGTCATGCGGCGGCGATTCGGACTTCGAAGGTGGTTTCGTCGTTGTGGGAGCCGACGAGCTTCAAGGTGGCGCGGTTGGCGCGGGCGAATTCGGCGGCGATGTTGAGGCCGAGGCCGAAGCCGTCGGTCTGGCGGTTGTGGGCTTTGTCGCCGCGGAAGAAGCGCTCAAAAAGGCGCGGCTGGATCTCGGCGGGGATGGCGGGGCCGGTGTTGGTGAGGGTGAAGACGGGGTCGCCTTCCTGGCGGGCGAGGCGCAGGCGCACGCTGCCGGAGGGACGGTTGTATTTGATGGCGTTGCTGAGGAGGTTTTGGAAGACCTGGCGCAGGAGGGCGCGGTCGGCATGCACGGTGACGCGGGGTTCGATCTCGGGATGCAGGGTGAGTTCGGCGGCTTCGCAGAGGATTTCGCCGTCTTCGATGAGGCGGGAGAGATCGGCGCTGAGATCGTAGGTTTCAGGATGCGTCGGGAGGCGGCCGGCATCGGCCTGGGAGAGCAGGAGGAGGCTTTGCGTGATGGTTTTGAGCCTGGTGGCTTCCTCGAAGAGGCTGGCAAAGCGCTCGTGCTCAGCGCTGCCGGGCGTGGTGTGGCGCAGGGCATCATCCAGGCTGGCGAGCATGATGGCGAGCGGCGTCTTCAGCTCGTGCGAGGCATCGGCGGTGAAACGCACGGCCTGCTGAAAGCTGCCCTCCAGGCGCTGCATCATCTCATTGAGCACGCCGATAAGCTGCGCGAACTCCCGGTCATCATCGCGGCTCAACGGAATGCGTTCGGCGAGGTCGCTGGCGGTGAGACGCTGGGCAGTGGTGACGACGCGTTCGAGGGGCTTCATCGCTCGTTTGGAGGTCCACAAAGCGGCGAGCCCGGCGAGGGCGAGGGCGATGACGGCGGCCCCGGCATACCAGGAGCCCATGCGATTCACATCCGCATAAAATTCACGCAGGGAGAGGCCGACGAACATGGTGTAGTGCGGATTGCTGAAGGCTCCCCAGCGCCAGTCCACGCCGCGAGAGCGGGCGGTGAACATGACCGGATCACGCACCATGGGCATTTGTGGGCGGAAGCGGGCGGCACGGCCACGCTGCTGCTGACCGTGTGGTGGCCGCGGCTCCACGCGAGGGAGGCCGAGCAGCTCGCCGAAGTCGTCATCGCGGGCTTCGGGCTGTGGTGGATTGTCGGCAGGAGCCGGCGGGGCATTGCGCAGCTCTTCCTCGGTGGGAAAACTGCTGCGGAAGTAGGTGTCGAGATCGTTCGGAGCACCCTGCGTGCTGAAGATGGTGGTTCCCTGGGCGTGTTCTTTGACCACCATGACGATGGGGGCCTCGCCGCCAGCCGGGGCGAAGACGGCATCGCTGATGGTTTGAAATTCTTCGACGGTGGTGCGGGGATCGACGCGGTTCCACATGCGCTGAGCCTGCGCGGTGATGCGGGCATCCACGCTGCGTTCGAGCACGCTGCTGGCATACCACCACGACGCGACGCCGAACGCGGCCACGAGCGAGCCTGCGACGAAGATCGTCTGCATGGCAAGGCGGATGCGGAAGCTGCGGGTGGAGGCCGGTTGGCTCATCGGCGCGGAGTTTCACGCCGGCGGCGCAGCCATGCACGCAGATAAATTCCTTTTAATGAGCCACCATGGGCTGCCGTCATGCGGCACAGCTCAGATACCGGCAGTTTAACCACCCCGACTCCTGCCATGAATACCTCCGCACACGCCGCCACCTCCTCCACCCACGACAGCGCCGCGGGTGACACGCTGTATCGCCGTCACTTTGCCTCGATGTGCGCCTTTGCCCGTGCTCGCGGCTGCGAGATGCATGATGCGGAGGACGCGGCGCAGGAGCTTTTCGCCAAACTGGTGGCCCAGGGCCAGATCGAGCGTGCCGCGGCGATTCCCGACAATGGTGAGCAGGCGGCCTTCCTGCTGGCCCGCATGCGCACACTGCTGATCAAGCGCTGGCAATTCCGCACGCGGCAGCGTCGTGGCGGTGGCTGCGTGTGCTTTTCTCTGCATGACGATGAAGGCCAGTCGATCGACGTGCCCGATGACCATGCCACGCCGGACCGCGAGCACGATCGCGACTGGGCCCGCGCCGTGCTGGACCGTGCGATGAGCCGGATGAACAAGGAACTCTGCGCCAGCGGCCGCCGCGAAGTGTGGCAGCAGCTGGAAAGCGATCTCGTGGACGAAACGCCGCAGCCGGAAGCGCAAAGCGGCGCCCTCCGCGTGGCCCTCTGCCGTGCCCGCCGTCGCCTGCGGGATTTCATTCGCGAGCAAATCGGCACCAGCACGGAAGAGGCGGCCCGGATGCTGGGTGCGGCGCTGGTGTGAGAGACACAAAAGCCGCGACGGCTTTCGAGGCACGTCGCGGCTGATTTTTTTGAGGTGCTGAATCAGTTCACCGTGATCTGGCGGGGCTTCGCGGTCTGCCGGAGCGGCAGGGTGATGGCGAGCACGCCGTCTTCGAGCTTCGCGGTCATCTTTTCCTCATCGACCGGCGTGTTCAGGCGCAGGCGGAGGAGGTAGTTGAGCGGAGAAAGCTCGCGGTGAAGGGCCTTCATGCCCTCGCGGGCATTCGAGGCGCGTTCGCCGCGGACGGTGAGGATGTTGTCCTCAAGGTCGAGCTTCACACCGCTCTTTGGCACGCCGGGCATCTCAACACGCACTTCGTAGGCGTCGGCATTGCCGTTGACGTTGTAGAGCGGTTTGCGAAGCGATTCGGTGACGCCGGAAGGAGCGGCTGGAGCGCAGGTAGAGGGGGGGCAGGTAGCGTTCATGGTATTGGATGGAGAGTTGGAGTTTTGGAGGGGTAGATGGGAATGTGATGGGCGGTGGCATGACTCCACCACTCCATCACTCCTGGTCAGTTGAGTTCGATGCTGCGGGGTTTCTTGTTCTCGGCTTTGGGCAGCGTGAGGTTCAGGATGCCGTCTTCGAGCTTGGCGGTGATGGCTTCGACGTTGACGCCGTCCGGCACGGAGATGGAGCGGCTGAGGGTGTAGCTGCTTTCGTTCTCGCCGTTCTTTTCCCGCTTTTCGGCGGTCACGGTGAGCATGCCGTTGTTCAGCTCGATTTTGACGTCCTCTTTCTTCACGCCGGGCACTTCAAAGTGGGCGTGATAAGCGTCTTTGTCCTCGTGGACATCGACAGCCAGTTTGTCGGAGGTGATGCCGGGGAAGGCCTCACCGAGGTGGCTAAAAAACTGGCCCAGCGTGGGCATGCCGGCGAAGGGATGGCGGAACCACTCGTCGAAGTCGGAGACACGGGCGAGGGCGGAGGGATGAGTGCGGAGGAGTTTCATGGCTTGGATGGGGTTGGTTTGGGTTTTGGAGTTTTCAGTTCCGCTCCCTACCCCTGCATCCGCCGTGCCAGACCATGCTCGTGAGGCTGGAAGCCTTGATTTGACAAGGCTTCAGCGATTTGAGCGCCTTCCGATGCCCGGTCAAATCATGGCTCGTTGTGCCAAAAAAAGCCACTTTCGGCACAACGATGTGCCGTTTATGGCACACGGCCTCAGGAGGCCTTTTTGACGGCCATTTTCTTCTTCATCCGGATGTTCAGCATTTCGACGAAGATCGAGAAGCCCATCGCGAAATACACATAGTTCTTCGAGAAGTGGACCTGGAAACCCTCCGCCACCAGCGTGGTTCCGATGAGCAGGAGGAAGGACAACGCCAGCATCTTCACGGTGGGATGCTGGCTGATGAAATGACTCACCGCGCCGGCGAAGACCATCATGAAGCCCACGGAAACCAGCACCGCGCCCACCATCACCGTGATGTGATCCACCATGCCCACCGCCGTGATCACCGAGTCGAGCGAGAAGACGATGTCGAGAATGGCGATCTGCACCAGGATGGCACCGAGAGCGGCCTTGGCGGTCGGCTTTTTGGCGTGGCCTTCGTCCTCCTCGTAGCCTTCCACCTTGTGATGAATCTCCACGGTCGCTTTGTAGAGCAGGAAAAGGCCGCCGAGGATCAGTACGAGGTCCTTGCCTGAGATGTCATGGCCGAAAGCGGCAAACAGCGGCTCCTTGAGCTGGATGACCCACGAGATGCAAAACAGCAGCAGGATGCGGGTGAGCATGGCGAAGCCTAGACCGAGGAAGCGTGCCCGAGGACGCTCGGCCACCGGCAGTTTGTCCACGAGGATCGAGATGAAGACGATGTTGTCGATGCCGAGCACGATCTCCATCACCGTGAGTGTGATCATCGCCACCCAGGCTTCGGGGCTGCTGATCCAGGAAAAGTCGAGGAAGTTGATCTCGGCGAGCGGCAGGGAGGTGAGGATGTTCATGCGTGGTGGGCGGGTATCGTGCCATACGCCTGCCGCAAATCCAACGATGCAGCCATTTTCCACCCTGGGGCCGTCGCGGCTTGATCGCAGGGCCTCGCGTTCTGGACAGCGGCACGCAGACGAGATCTCTTTACCACCAAAATCATGGCCGGGAGAAAAGGTCACCATGGCTGTTTTGATGGCGTTGAAGAACAAGATGAATCTCTCATTGACTATCGTCGTTGGCTCCAGCCTCCAGGTGGCGCTGCTCATGGCGCCGGTGGTCATCTTTACCAGCCAAGGCCTTCGGCAAGCCCATGGACCTGATCTTCACGCCGATGGAAGTCGTCACCGTCGGTGTCTCCGTGGCCGTCACCGCCCTCATCTCTCATAATGGCGAGTCGAACTGGATGGAGGGCGTTCTCTTCCTGGCCGTGTATGCCATCCTCGGCCTCACATTTTATCAATTGCCAGCTTGATGGCAAAGCGCGGGCTGCGGCGTGCGTTTGCGTGTCACCCCCATGAACCGCCGCCAGTTCCTCCAAACCTCCGCCGGAGCCGCTCTCACCTCCTGCGCCTCGCTGAGCGCTCCTGATTCGCTCATCATCGATACCCATCAGCATCTCTGGGATCGCCGGAAGCTGAATCTCCCTTGGCTCGGCGGCGCTCCCGAGGTGCTACGGCATGATTTTCTCACCGCCGACTACCAACAAGCCTTCACCGGACTCAACGTGAAGGCCATCTACATGGAGGTCGATGTCGCCCCGAGTGATCACACCAAGGAAGCCGATGGCATCGTGGCCCAATGCCGCGCTGGCAACACGCCCACCATCGCCGCCACCATCGGCGGAAGGCCTTCCTCGCCTGATTTCGAGAGTTATGTGAAGCGCTACGCCGGCAACGGCATCGTCAAAGGCCTACGCCAAGTGTTGCACGGTGGCTCCACGCCGGCGGGCTACTGCCTCAGCCCCGATTTCATCCGCGGCGTACGCACGCTCGGAAAAAACGGCCTCAACTTCGAGCTCACCATGCGCCCCACCGAGCTGAAAGACGGTGCCAAACTCATCCACGAATGCCCGGACACCCGCTTCGTCCTCGACCACTGCGGCAACGGCGATCCCAAAGCCTTCAACCCCAAGCTCGGTCCCGGTTTGAAGCGAAGCTGCACGCTCGATGAGTGGAAGCGCGGCATCGACGCCGTCGCCACCGCCCGTGCCGATGTGATGTGCAAGATCAGCGGCATCGTCGCCTTCGTCCCACCGGGCCAATGGCACGCCGAAGACCTCGCCCCCGTCGTCAACCACTGCCTCGACGCCTTCGGCCCCGATCGCGTCTTCTTCGGCGGCGACTGGCCCGTCTGCCTCCTCGGCGGCAGCGCCCTCAGTTGGGTGATCGCCCTCAAGCAAATCATTGCCTCACGCCCCGCCGAAGAACAACGCAAGCTGTGGAGCGGCAACGCGATCCGCAGCTACTGCCTGAACGTGTGAAACCGCGACCTTGCCACAGCAGCCCCCCCAAGGACCTCGCGCATCCGTCTGCACACCCGGTAACCACGGGGAGGGTGGCAATTTGAGCAACTCGTTAAGACGCAATCGTCGGCCCCAATGAAGACCTCTATGCTCACCGCAAACCATCGCGGCTTCGATCTGGGCTTTGATGTCCGCGAGCTCCTGATGCCGAAACATGTCGCCGCCTTCTGCGTTGCGGGTCATCCTGCCCCCATTGGTGCCATCGCACATGAGGCCTCAATCAATAAATAAAAACGCCTTCGTGTTCAGGAGAGCATGCACGGCATCTTCGGCGGATGAAAGTTTTCGCGCGGACCACAGCGACATTTCCTCCGCAGACGGTTTGCGGCTGAAAAGGGCGAGGCAGGCGGCTTCAAGCCGCTTCTCGGGCGAGGCAGCTTTTTTCACAGTGAGCATCAGCGGTGACCAAGGAGAGAGTAGCGCCTTCACGGTCAAGATCTGGCTGTTCATGAGCATGAGAGCCTGCGGGATGGATGCTTGCAGATTGGCGTTTTCAACGAAATCGCGGTCGCTTTGGCCCAGTGTGCGCAAGGGATGGCCGCGAGGCGAGGGAGAGTCGAGTTCGGAGGC
>JBJONJ010000097.1:0-3103 GCA_046051905.1 Verrucomicrobiota bacterium | reverse complement strand
AAACACGCCATCGAGATCGAGCTGCTGAACTTCCAGCCGCCGGTGGTGTGATCGGGGGACAAAAAAGCGCATGGAAGCACCCCTGCTCCCATGCGCCATTTTGTTGTCTTTAACACACCGGTAACCAACCGGTAGATTCATTTAGAAGCGGATGCACATGTCGAAGGTCAGACGGTTGTTCGTCAGACCATACGGACGGATGGCAGCGACTTCATAAGCGGCACCGAGGTCGATGTTGTTGGTGATGCGGCTGCGGAAGCCGATGCCCACCATGCCCTGGGTGACGCCGTTGACGTCGCTGGCGCCGAAGTTGATCACATCATAGCCATTGCTGCGCAGGCCGATGTTGGTGCCGTCATTCAGATTGGTCCAGAAGTTCGCGGAGACGAAGGGGATGAACCAACGGCAGGTGTAGTAGTCCACCATGAGGCTGTAGTGGGCCATGAGGTTCTGCTCATCGGCGGTCACCGGGATACGGAGGCCGAGGTTGCCGCTCACATGGAGATCGCCGAAGCCTTTCTGGAAGGAGACGAAGGGATTGAACTCACCACCCCCACGGCCTTGGAACACGCGGCGGTCACCGGTCGGAATGTGCAAGGTGAGGCCGGGCGTGAGGATGAACTGGGCGGCAGGATTGTCGATCAGCGCATACTTGAAGCCGGCGGCGAGATCCATCCAGCCGTCGGGGTTGCCGATGGCGTCGTTGTTCACGTCGAAGTAGCCGTCCTGCGTGGCGATGAGGGCGAAGCGGTCCGTCACGGCGTAGCGGAGTTGCAGCGCGTAGAGTTGAGCGGTGCCGCCGCCGAGGAAGTTGTTGTCGATCGTGTGATGCACGAAGATCGGGCGGATCTCGGAGCGGATGATTGCATCTTCAAAGAAGATCGGGTTGGTCACCGGCGCGATGGTGTTGGCCTTCCAGTCCGCGGCAACCACGGGCACCGGGTTCTTGGGGGCGGCGACCGGAGATCCGGCGTTGGCAGTGGCGACGAGAGACACGGCTGCGCAGGCGGTGAGGCCGACACGCAACCACCGGCTTTGGGAGTGTGTTTGGTGGTCCATGCGGCTAAAAAAGCATCGCTCGGGGCGCTTTGATCCACCGTGCTTGCTCGACTGTGTGCAATTCATGCTCCTGTGCATGCGTAGTAGCTGTGCCATGACCACCACACGCCGTTCCTTCCTTCAAAACACCACGCTCGCCTCTGCCGCCGTCGCTTTTCCATCGCTCGTGCGTGGCCAGAATCTGAACAGCAAACTCCAGGTGGCCTGTGTGGGTGTGAATGGCATGGGCTTCACGGATCTGAAGAATGTCGGCACGCATGCCGCGGTGAAGCTTGTCGGCTTCTGCGATGTGGATGCGAACCGCTTCGATCAGGCGGACAAGGCGCATCCAGGGGTGAAGCACTTCAGCGACTACCGTGAGATGTTCAGCACGCTCGGCGATGGCTTTGATGCGGTCACCGTCGGCATTCCCGATCACATGCATGCGCCGGTGGCCGTGGCGGCGATGCAGAAGAAGAAGCATGTCTATTGCCAGAAGCCGCTTGCCCACACGGTGTGGGAGGCCCGGCAGATGCGCCTGTGGGCGGAGAAGACCGGCATGACCACGCAGATGGGCAATCAGATTCATTCCGCCCTCGAATATCGTCTGGGCACACGCCTCATCAAAGAAGGGGCCATCGGCAAGGTGAAGGAAGTGTGGTCCTGGGTGGGTGTCACGGGCAACGAACGCACGCGCCTTCTCGCCCCACCGCCTGCCGCTCAAGCTCCCGCGAATCTGAATTGGGACCTGTGGATCGGTGCCGCGCCGATGCGTGACTATGCGCCTGCCTATCATCCCTTCTCCTGGCGTGACTGGCAGGACTTCGGTGGCGGTGCGCTGGGTGATTTCGGCTGCCACATCCTCGATCCCGTTTTCACCGCCCTCGAATTGACCGCGCCCATCAGCATCACCGCGAAGAACAGCGGCGTGAATGAGCATATCTGGCCTTCGCATGAGACGGTGAGCTACGTCTTCCCCGGCACCGCCTACACCGCAGGCAAGACCTTGAAAGTCACCTGGATGGATGGCGGCCTGAAGCCGAGCCACAAGATCGCCCAGATGCCGGGTGACATTGATCTGCCCTCCAGCGGCAGCGTGTTCATCGGTGAAAACGGTTGCCTCGTGCAGGCGCATGTGGCCGGGCCGCGTCTCTACCCGCTGGATAAATTCACCGGCTTCAAATATCCGAAGGAGGAAGGCCGCAGCCACTGGCACACCTGGATCGATGCCTGCCTCGAAGGCAAAAAGACCAGCGATGGCTTCCATTACGCCGCGCCGCTCGCCGAAACGGTGCAGCTCGGCAACATCGCCACCCGCGTGTGCCGTCCCACCTACGACAGCGTCACCGGTCGCTTGGAAGAGAGCAAGCTCGTGCTCGAATGGGATGCCGCGAACCTCCGCTTTGGCAATTCGCCCGAGGCGGACAAATTGCTCACCAAGCAGTATCGCACCGGTTTTGAGGTCGCGGCGGCTTGAGCCAGGCCTGCACCTTGGTTCTTTATCGGCCTTTTGAGTTTCTTGACCGGAAACTCAGCCCTCGGCATGCTCATCGGCGCAAGACGCCCGGCCATCGTGCGTTCCCTCCGCCCCTTCAACCATGCTGAAACGTCCCAACCTCCTGCTCGCTCTCGTTGTCGCCGCCCCTCTGGTTTCCCTCGTCGCAGGGCCGGACAAGCCGAAAAAGGACAAAGGCCCGTTTGAAGTCGCGAAGCCCGCGTTCAAGCCGGATTACAACCAGCCAGCCTTTGATGCCTCCCAAGCGAAGCCGGAGCATCTGGACACCTCCATGTTCAAAGTGCCTGAAGGCCTCGAAATCACCGTCTGGGCCACCTCGCCGCAGCTTTTCAATCCGGCGAACATGGACATCGATGCCGCAGGCCGCGTGTGGGTCACCGAGGGCGTCAATTACCGCCGTCACAGCGGCCGCAGCCGGGAAGGCGATTGCGTCCGCGTCCTCCAGGACACCGATGGCGATGGCAAATGCGACAGCAGCCATGTCTTCGTGCGTGAAAAGGAACTCGAATGCCCGCTCGGCGTCGCGGTGTTCGACAACGTGATTTTTGT
>JBJONJ010000096.1:0-3206 GCA_046051905.1 Verrucomicrobiota bacterium | reverse complement strand
ATCGAGCAAATGTCATCGGGGATCAAAAAGCTCGCCTCCGGCATGCGTCGGCCATTCCAGACCAGCGGCTGAAACAGCTCGATCACCTCCGTCATCGGCGCAGAGGTCGCTCCTGCATATGCGACCGACCACAGGCCCGGCTTTTTGACCGTGAAAGTGTAGCGCAGCCTTCCCTGCGATAACTCAGCAGCGAGGTCGATGGCATCATGCGTGAACTTCCATCGCACCACGCCGTCTTGTGTCTCCGTGACCGCCTTCGTGAGCGAGATGACATTACCCAGCTTGAACACATCATGCTCCACCGATCCATCCGTGCGCTTCCAGCCGGGAAGATTGTAGATCGGCTTCGTCCACTTCACCGACACCGGCGTGAGCGCCTCAGCCGTATGAATCGCAACGAACTCAGGACGGAACTCCTGCTGAGCCTTGATGGTGGCGCTCAAAGCGAGCGAGATGAGTGCGAGGAAGACGAGACGTTTCATGGTTGGTCGCGAGCCTAAACGCGACGCGACCACTCGATCTGCGGAGAAAAGCTGGGGTGGGCCTGGCTGGGAGATCGTAGCGGGCAGGTGTTTGACATCTTCGCGGCGGGAACCACCTTCGCGGCATGACTCTGACACTCCAAATCCCCGACATCCTGGCCCGGTTGTTGACCCAGGACGATCCGAACGAGGAACGCGGCCTGCTGGTCGAGGCGGTTTGCGGTCTTTATGCCCGTCATCGCGTGTCCAGCGGTGAGGCGGCGGCCATGCTGGGGATTTCGCGGCCCGAATTCTGGCATGAGCTGGGTCGGCGCAAAATCCCCCGCCAATACACCCAGGAGATGCTTGAGGAGGATCTGGCCTTTGCTCGTCGTCACGGATAACTCACCGCTCACCGCACTCGCGCTGGCGGACTTGCTTCACCTGCTGAAAGCACGCTGGCCGTTGGTGATCGTCCCGCAGGCGGTGTGGGATGAATCACGCCATGTAGGTAGCTTTGCAGCGTTGGAGCGGCTCGATGCGGCGAAAGACGCTGGCTGGCTGGAGGTGCGAACGGTCACGAACATGGAGGAGGTTGTCCGATGGCGGAAGCGGCTCGATGCTGGCGAGTCCGAAGCCATCGCACTCGCTCTGGAGCTGAAGGCAGAATGGCTACTCATCGACGAATGGAAGGGCCGAAATGTGGCCAAACAGCTCGGGCTTGGTGTCACTGGGACGCTGGGACTTCTGATCTGGGCACGCATGTCAGGCCACGCGAACTCGTTGAGAGATCTGATCGCACTCGTCGAGACCCAGGGAGATCTATACCTGTCCCAAGAGCTCAAGGAGTCGGCCTTAGCTGCGGTGGGTGAGTGATTCGTCCATTAAGGCCTGCCCGTGACTTCGCGGAGGAAATTCCACAGTTCGAGCGTCGGCGGATCGTCGGCACCGCCGAGATCGCTGCTGATGGTGCCGTGGGTTTTGCCTTCGGCAGCGACGACGCGGGCGGCGATGTTTGATACGGTGAGTTTGCTTGCGAGCCAGTGTGCTTGGGCCTTCGTATCATCGCGAGAGGCGACATGCAGGATGAGGAAGGGCGGAATGTCTTTGTCTTTCGAGACGTGATGCACGGGCGAGACTTCGCGTTGAGCGGCTTCCTCGGTGCCGAAGATGGTCTTGAAGGTCTTGGAGATGCCATCATCGACATCTTTAATGCGCTTCGGGATGTCGTAGGCGGAGACATCGAGCGGCACGCAGCCTTTGAGGCTCGTCATCGGCACGCCAGCGGCTTTCAGGTAGCGGTCATCGGTGCAAAGAAGCGCGGCGAGATGGGCTCCGGCGGAGTGACCCATGATGATGAGCGAATTCGGATCCCCACGATGCTCAGCGGCATGGTCACGCACCCAGCGCACGGATTGGGCGAGATCGGCCATGAGGTCCTTCACCGTCACCGCTGGCACGAGGCGATAGTTCACGGACACGAGCACGAATCCTTTGTCCACGAACGCCTGCGGCTTCTGCTGGAGCGAGGCTTTGTCGCCCTTGGACCAGCCGCCGCCGTGAATCCACACGATGACGGGATGGTCTTTGCCATCTGGCGGCGAATACACGTCAAGCGATTGCAGCTTGTCCTTCGCCTCGGTGTAAAAGAGATCGCGGTGCACCTCCGGCGTGACAGCGAAGGCGGAGGTGGTGAAAAGCAGAGCGAGAAGGGAACGGCGCATGCCGCGTGAAACGTCACGCCTGCACGAAATCACGCATCGCATTCAGCATCACGACCACGGAGCAGGCTCCGGCATCCGGGAAGCCGATGCAGGCCTCGCCGAGCGTCTTCGCACGGCCAAATTGGGCAATCATGGCTTTGCTGGCTTCTTTGCCCGCCTCCGCCGCAGCGGCGATGGCGGTCAAAGCTTCCGGCAGAGGCAGATTCGTGACTTCTTTGGCTTTTTCAGCGGCGGGGACGAGCGCATCGAGCATCGTTTTGTCGCCCGGTTTGGCTCCACCGCGCTTCATGATGCCTTCGGCAGCTGCTTCGAGGAAAAGCGGCAGGTCCGGCGGATCGAAGCGACCCGCGGTGGCGAGCGCTTTGCCGCCGGCGCGGAAAAGCGTGCCGAAAATGGCTCCCGAGGCTCCACCCATGCTCGTCATCATCGCGGTGCCGGTGGTCACGAAGACCTGCTCGACCGTCGTGGGCTCCAGTTTCTCCAATTGGACCTTCACGGCCTCCATGCCGCGCTGCATGCCGAGGCCGTGATCGCCATCGCCGAGGTCGCGATCGGCCTGGGAGAGCATCGGTTCGGCTTCGATGATGGCATCGGCCACCTTCAGCATCATGAGGCGGACTTGGTTGGGTTTGAGTTCCATGGTGGTCGGAGGAGGTGAGATGGAGTGGTGGAGTACGGGAGTGATGGGTTGGAGCAATACTCCAAAACTCCATCACTCCATCGCCGCAGGCTTACTTCGTGCCAGCGGCCTTGAGGTCGTTGTACATCTGGAAGCCCTGCGCTGGCGTGAGGCCTTCATGCACCACGCCACGAACGGCCTGCATCATGCTGATCGGCGCATCGCTCTGGAAGATGTTGCGGCCCATATCGACGCCGTTCGCGCCTTGCTGGATGGCGTTGTAGCACATCGTCAGCGCATCGAGCTCGGGGAGCTTCTTGCCACCGGCGATCACGATCGGCACGGGGCAGCAGGAGGTCACGGTGTCGAACTCGGTGTCGGTGTAGTAGCACTTCACCACGT
>JBJONJ010000095.1:0-5383 GCA_046051905.1 Verrucomicrobiota bacterium | reverse complement strand
TTGGCACCGGTGGGCGGATCAGGACGGCCTTGGGCGGTTCCGCCGCGGCCACAGGATCGCGAAAAATGGCAGGATTCAGCCAGGCGAGTTCCGTTCCAGTGTTCGAACTACGCAGCTCCTGCCTGCCCCGGAAGGCAAGCAGTACTAGCACCGCATGCACGGCGAGCACCACCATCACGGCGGGGGCCAACGGCTCGAGAGTCGTGGTGCGGGGGCGCTTCATCAGGATAGGGAGAGATCAGGGCTCGTCGGTGTGTGTCGTGACAGCCGTCTTGCGAATGCCGGCGTCTTCCAGCATGCCCATGACCTTGACTAGCTGCTGGACGTTCAATTCGTGGTGCATGCGCACCTCGACGCCGGTGCCGGGGCGCTGGGCTACGAGTTGTTTCAGGGCGGAGGGCAGATCGGCGCGGGCCAGAATGGCACCGTCGAGCGTGACGGATTGGTCCTTGTGCATCAACAGGCGCACGGAGGAGTTGGGGGTATCCTCGCCGAATTGCGAAGCCTGAGGCGCAGGGGACAGTGCCTTGTCCCGTTTCATCAGCGGCGCTGCCAGCAGGAATACAAACATCAGCACCAGGACGAGATCGAGCATCGGTGTGATGTTGATTTCGCTGATGAGGCGGAGCTGGCGCTGGTTCGAGATGCGTTTCATGCCGGAGAAAAGATTTTAGCGCAAACCGGGGGAGGGTATGGCGCTGGTGGCCGCACCGCCAAAGGCCGGCATGCTCGGTACCGAGAAGGTGCTGATGCTCGGCAGCGCATCGCCCTGAAAGCGGTGGTCCACAAAGGAGCGGTCCAGCGAGGCGCTGAGCTCCGCGGCGAAGTTGTCGAGGCGGACGATCATGCCGCGGATTTGGTTCACAAGGTGGTTGTAACCGATGATGCTAGGCACCGCCACCAGCAGCCCCGCGATGGTCGTCACCAGGGCGGAGGACACGCCTGGTGCAAGCGCTGCCACCCCCCCTTCGGTCGTCGCCTTCATGAGGCCGCCGAAGGCATCCATGATGCCCCAAATCGTGCCGAGCAGACCGAGAAACGGCGCGGTCGTCAAAACCATGGCCACGGTGCCCATGCGCCCCTCAAGACGCAGCGCCGCCTGCGCCACGCAACGTTCCATCACGGTCTGCACCGCCCTCATTTGCGAGGGCATCACACGTCCCGCACCCTGCAAACGTGTGGAGAACCCATCGCCGGGCTCCTCATCACCGGTGAGATAAAACGCCATCTCACGCGCCGCCTCGTGGTAGATCAAATCAAAGGGTGAACGCTCGTGGTGCTCGTTTTTCTGGAACAAGGCCAGCGGATGGCTGCTGTTGCGGAAGGCTCGCAGGAAGCTCAGGTTGGCCTGGTGGGCCCGCGAGATCAAAAAGTGCTTCCCGAGCATCACCGACCAGCTGAAGATCGAGAGCACGACGAGGATGCCGCAGATCACCCAGCCGGTGAGCGTGGTGTGTTCGAGGCCAAGTTGAAGCCCTGGAGAGAGGAAATCGTTCGGTGACATACGCGCAGAATGGATCAAGGGAGTTAAACGAGGTTAAAGGATGGGCGTCAACCATCCCCGCGGGAAATTTCTGCAGCAGCCTGCCTCTCTAGCCCGTTTTCCATGTCATGAGACTGCCCGCCATCCTGCCTTCCACAACCGAACTTCTGCCATCGCTCGGCCTCGCCCTTGGCCTGGGCCTTCTCGTCGGTCTGCAGCGGGAGTGGGCGCAGAAGCGCATGGCTGGCATCCGCACCTTCGCACTGGTGAGCCTGTTTGGTGCGCTCAGCGGCATCTTGGGGCTCGCCTATGGTGGCTGGGCTTTGGGGGCGGGCTTGATCACCATCGGGGCGCTCATCGTCATCGCCCACGTGGCCGAGTGGAAGGCTCAGGAGCCTGATTCCGGCCTCACCACGGAGATGGCCATGCTGGTGATGTTTGCCACCGGCGTGCTCACCGTGCTCGATCACCGGCTGGAGGCCGTCATGATCGCCGGGAGCGTCATGGTGCTGCTGCACAGCAAAAAAACGCTTCATGGCATGGTGCGTAAAATTGGCGAGGAGGATCTGCGGGAGATCGCTCGGTTGGTGCTTGTCGGGCTCGTCATCCTGCCGGCCTTGCCTAATCACGAGATGGGCTATCTCGGCGTGCTGAATCCCTTTTCCATCTGGCTGATGGTGGTGCTGATCGTCGGTATCAGCCTCGTCGCTTACCTAGCGGGCAAATTTCTCGGGCCAGGAAAAGGTTCCGCGCTGGCGGGTTTCTTCGGCGGTCTCATTTCCAGCACCGCCACCACCGCCAGTCTCGCCCGGCGCAGCCGCGATGCCGGTGCCTGTGGCCTGTGCCTGGCCGCCATCGCCTTGATCGCCTCCGCGGTGGTGTTTTTACGCGTCATCGTCGAGGTCATGGCCACCGCGCCCTCCCACATGGAGGAACTGCTGCCGCCGCTGTTTGCCATGATAGCCTGGTTTGGACTCATCGCCGCGGCGGCCCATCGGCTCTCGGAGAAGCAAGGTGGGGGGCATGGCGAGGAGTCGCCGCCCTCGGAGCTGAAAAGCGCGGTGCTCTTTGGCCTGTTGTATGCCGTCGTCCTGCTCGTGGTCGCCACGGCCCGCGAGCATTTTGGTAACTTCGGCCTCTACGCCGCCGCCGCCATCTCCGGCCTAACGGACATGGACGCCATCACGCTGTCCACCTCGCGCCTCGTCAGCACTGGTCACCTCGAATCAGGAACCGCCTGGCGCATGATCCTGCTCGGCGGACTGTCGAATATCGCCTTTAAAATGGTCCTCGCCGCGTTGCTGGGAGCACGCGGGTTCATCAAACCCATCGTGACCGGCTTCGGCATCGCGCTGCTGGGCGGTGCGGCGATTCTGCTGCTGTGGCCGTGAGGAGATCAGCGGTTCACTTTGACGGCAGCTCATAACACACGGCCTCGCGGTCATTCCTCAGCAACAGCCAGCGACCGGCGAGCGTGGGCGGATTCCATGTCTTCGACTTCAGGGCATCAAGGCGGGCGATTTCGACGAGTTTCTCGGGTGAGAGCTTCACGAGTACCGCCGGGCCTTTTTCGGTCTGGATGAGCAGGAGGTCCTCGCCCACGCGGATTTGCTGGCCGAAGCCGTAGCGGCCCTCACGCCAGACGCGTTCGCCTGTTTTGAGGTTCACACAGCAGAGCGTGCCTTCGTCGATGGCGTAGGCGTGATCACCGAAGAGGCTGGCGCTGCTGAATTTGGTTCGTGGATAGCTCTCCGCCCAGATGATCCGCGGTGCCGTGGAACCGGCGCTGATCTCCAGCAGATGGCTTTTCAAACCGTAGCTGGAGGTGATGAGTAGTTGGTTTTCTCCGACGACCTGCGGCTGGGCCACTTTCGGGAATATGCCGGGCCACTCAAACCGCCACTGAATCGCTCCCGAGACCGGATCATGGCCCGAGACGCTGCCACGGTTCACCGTGACGATCTGCTCGCGGCCACCGAGCGTGAGCAAAACGGGCGAGGCATAGCTGCCGCCATCGTTTCCAGCCTTCCAGGCGATGTTGCCCGTCTCTCGTTCATAGGCGATCAAGGACACGCCGTCCTCGCCTGCCGAGCAGATCACATGAGAGGACGTCAGCAACGGCGAGGAACTCTTTCCCCATTCGAGGTTCCGCGAGGCTCCACCATCCTTGAGCACATTCCGCTGCCATTTTTTCTCGCCGGTGACGAGGTCGAGGCCATTGAGAAGGCCCGTGCCGCCCATGGTGTAAACCCGGCCGGCCACCGAATCCACGGTGGGCACGGCACGCGGCCCCTCGCCTCCCATCAACTCATTGAAGTGCGCCTTGTCCGTGTGTGACCACAGCAACTTGCCATCACGAATGTCATAACATGTCACGCACTCCAGCTCGCCACGCTGCTCCTGGGTGATCGCCCGATGTCCCGCCACGGCAAAACCGGACCAGCCGGGACCGATTTGAATGCGCCAGACCTCACGCGGCGGCTTCGTGGTCCAGTCGGTTGAAAAATCCGCCGCGGGCAGCACGCCATCACCTTTCACCCCGAGGAAGCGCGGCATGCCACGCACGCCAGCAGGTGTCACATCGGCCAAGGAGGGTTGAGCCTTCACCTCGCCCAGCATCGGCACGACCGGAGCATCCTTTTTCTGCCATTTGAAAGCGAGCTGCGGCCAGGCGGAGCCATCGGCGCTGCCTTCATAGCGCACCGCGAAGCGGAAGAACGCCACGACGACCGCCATGACCAGCACGAGCACCGCGAGGCGCTGCCAGCGCACGCCTTTCTTTCGCAGCGCCCACCAACAGCCGTTCATGAGAAACCACAAACCGCCCAGCAGCACCACCGCGGCCGAGCGCATGACATTGTCCGTCAGCCACATCCAAGCTAGCATAGCACCGAGCAGGATGGTGGTGATGAGAGGAAAAAGCGGTAGCATGGCGGGAAGGTTTCTGCCTTCGAACAAGCGTATGGAGGGCCAGATGGGGAGGCTCAGAACAGCTCGCCGATGGCTTGAAGCAGGGATTCGCCGGCGCGGCGACCGCTGAGAAGTGCTCCATTGATGGACACATCCTCACACCAGTCCCCGCAGCGGTAGAGGCCAGGCTCGATCACCGGGGGCAGGGGACCCTCGCCCAGCTTGAGCTGGCGGGTCTCCGGCTGGGCATGCCGCACCTGGATGGTGCGCAGATGCCGCCATCGCTCAACGCAGGAGCCGAACCACCGGGTCATCTGGCTTCGCACGACCTCCTCCAGTTCGGTGCTGGAGGGCATGCCGATGATGGCGGCGGAGACGAGGTGCTGCCCTGGCGGGGCGTAGGCAGGGGAGATGCGGGAGAGCACGCAGACGGAATTCACCGGGCCGCGCCCGTCGCCGTCGAGGTGCAGAATAGGCTCGGTGACCGGCATGTCCGCCTCGGGTGCGGCAAAGTAGAGGCAGGTTGTGGACCGGGCGGGCTTTGGCATGCTCTCGACGCCGACTGGCAGAAGGCGGAAGGCGGCCTCCTCGCTCACCGCGAGCACGATATGATCCGCCTTGACCAGTTCACCGCTGTCCAGCGTGACCTCGCCGCGTCGCACCTGAGTCACCGGTGTGTTCAGCCGCAGGCTGCCAGGGGGCAGGGCCACGGCAAGCTGGTCGGGAATGGCTTGCATGCCTTGTGCGGGAAGGGCGCTGCCGCCGCGGTCAAACATTGAAAAGAGGAACAGCAGCATCCGGGCGGAGCTGCGCAGGTCTTTTTCCAAAAAGATGCCGCCGAAAAACGGCCGGAGGAAGCGGTCGATCATCCGTTCTGAGAAGCCAAACTTGCGCAGGTAGTCCTCCGCCTCCATGTCTGGCAGCCCTCGGGGAGGCTGCTTCAAACCGAAGGTCTCTTTGCGCAGCAGGAGCGTGAACCACTTGTCCCGC
>JBJONJ010000094.1:0-3269 GCA_046051905.1 Verrucomicrobiota bacterium | reverse complement strand
CATCTCGCCGATGATTTTCGCACCGGGGCTGCTTGCGAGCGCCTTGTCCACCTGATCCGGTGAAACGATGGCCACCCAGCCGAGCCCCATGTTGAAGGTATCAATGGCGTCCGACTTGTCGGCGTGACGCAGCACCTTCTGAACGACGTCGTTTTCCCAGAACGGAATGCTGAGCTTGGCTCCGAGGCCGCGCTTCAGGAACATGCGGCCCAGATTTTCCGGCAGACCACCACCCGTGATATGCGCCATGGCCTTTGGCTTGATGCCAGCGGCCTTGAGTGCGGCGGGCTGCTCGTGATAAAGCAGCGTCGGGCTGAGCAAGAGGCGCATCTCGTCCTCGCTGAAGGTGAGCTTTTCCTTCTCGATGATGCGGCGCACGAGGCTGAAGCCGTTTGCATGGAAACCGGCGCTCTTCCAGCCGATGAGCACATCACCGGCAGCGATGGTGCCGGGATCGAGGAGATCTTCTTTTTCGCAGGCACCGATGGCAAAGCCGCTGAGCTCCACCATGCCTTCGGGCACCATGCCGGGCATCTCGGCCGTCTCACCGCCGGCGAGGATGCAATTGCACGCCTCCAGGTATTCCGTCATACCGGCGATGATGCGCGTGATCTGCGTTTTTTGGATCTTCGGAATGCCCACATAGTCGAGGAACATGATCGGATCAGCGCCGGTGGTCAGCACGTCGTTCACATTCATGGCGACGAGATCCTTACCAGCGGCTTCGAGCTGGTCGTGCTTCAGCAAAAGCTCAATCTTCGTGCCCACGCCGTCGCAGCCGGTGAGGATCATGGGGTGCTTGTAACCGCTCAGGTCATAGGCAGCGGCGAAAAGGCCAAAGGGATTGGCCAGCTTCCGGTTCTTTTGAGTGCGCTTCACCAGCACGCCAATGTCATCGACGAGCGAGGCTGCTTCGTGGATATCGACTCCGGCTTGTTTATAGGTGTGGGCGGCGGCTGGGGAACTCATGGGACGCGGCGTTTAGCCCGGAAGCCGGACACACTCAAACAGAAAGTCACCCCGCCACTTTCCTTTCCCCTTCCCCGTGCCATGCTCCGCCCGCCATGCCCTCCGCCCTCGCCCTCTTCGCCCATCCGGACGACATCGAATTCGTCGCCGCCGGCACCCTGCTTTTGCTCCAGGAACGCGGCTGGGACATCCACTACATGAACATGTGCACCGGCAACGGCGGCAGCGTCCAGATGGACGGACCCACGACGGCCCAAAAACGCCTCGAAGAAGGTCGCGAGGCTGCCCGCATCCTCGGCGCGGCGTTTTATCCGCCGATCTGCGATGATCTGGAGCTCAATTACACCGTGCCTTACCTGCGGAAGATCGCGGCGGTGGTCCGCGAGTCCCAACCCAGCATTGTGCTCACCCATGCGCCTTCGGACTATATGGAGGACCACATGCAGGCCTGCCGACTCGCCGTCACCGCCGCCTTTGCGCACTGCATCCCGAATTTCGTCACCGATCCCCAGCGCCCGCACTACCAGCACGACGTCACTGTCTATCACGCCATGCCACACGGCCTATGCGATCCGCTGCGCCAAAAGCTGCAGGCCAGCTCTTATGTGAACACGGCCTCCGTCCACGCCCAAAAACGCGAGGCGCTGGCCGCCCACGAAAGCCAGAAGCACTGGCTCGACGTCTCCCAGGGCATGGATTCCTACCTCGTCAGCATGGACGAGGCCTCGCGGGCGGTGGGAAAACTCTCCGGCCAATTTGAATTCGCTGAAGGCTGGCGCCGCCACCTCCACCTCGGCTTCTCCGCCTCCGAAATCGACCCGCTGAAGGACGCCCTCGGCGATCTCTGCCTCATCAACGACACTTGCGAACAGCAGCTCGCCACGCCGCGCTAAGGAATCTTCACCAATTTGAAACTTGAAACCTTGGACCTGAACCCCAACCGTTCCGCCCGCATGAAAAAACTTCTCGCCCTCCTCGCGATCCTTCCGCTGGCCGCCACGGCCCAGCAAAACCCGCAGGCACCCGCCGCCCCCTCCACCGCGGAGCAACTGGGCGACGCGAAGCTTTCTGAGGCCGATCAGCAGAAGCTGGTGAAGATCTTCCAGGAAGTTCAGGAGATGCGGAAGCAGAACCGCTACACCGACGCCGTCGCGAAGCTCGATGAAGCCGAAAAGATCTCGCCCAAGAACGGCCTCATCTACACCATGCGAGGCGATGTCTACCTCGCGCCGCGTCGCCGGGATTTCGACCTCGCCAAGGAGCAATTCCTGAAGGCCAAAGAGCTCAGTCCCCAAGACGCCGGCCCGGTTTTCAACCTCGCCGAGCTCGAATTCGCCCGTCACGATTTCCCCACCGCTGCCGCCGCCTTCCGCAAGCTCGTGGCCGACTTCCCAAAGCTCCCCCAGCTCATCCGTCACCTCGCCATCTCCCGCATCGTCATCTGCGAGGCCCGCCAGAAGAAGTTCGACGAGGCGGAAAAGCTCATCAAAGAGAGTTTCACCTTCATGGACGACACCCCCGCTTACTACATGAGCAACGCGGCCGTCGCCTTTGCCAAGAAAGACGAAAAAATGGCCCAGGAGTGGATGCTACGGGCCAGCAGCATTTTCAAAGAGCATCAAACCGGTCCTTACATCGATGCCTTCAAGGAAATGCGCTGGATTCCCGATGTGGACTACCAAGCCCTTCCCGACCCCTCCGCTGGCAAGTAACTCGTGAACTGGCGCATCGCAGCGGACACCGGCGGCACCTTCACGGATTGCCACGCTCTCGACCCGCAAGGTCGCGAATCCCGCTGCAAAGTCCTATCCACCGGTCATCTGCGTGCCACTCTGAGTATTCGGCGCATTCCTGCCCCGTCAGATGGGGCCAAGAATGGCCCCGATACGATTTTCGGCCTCTCCGGCCTCCCACCACTGCCAAATGGCCTTTTGCGCGGCTTCTCCCTCCGCAGCCTCACGCATCACGAATCACGCCTCATCGCCTCTCACGGCGAAAACGGCCAAATCGCCCTCGATTCGCCTGCACCGGCCGAATGGCATGACGGAGCCCTCGTTGAGCTTTTCACCGGTGAAGAAGCTCCCGTGCTCGGCGCACGCATTCTGACCAACACACGGCCCGGAGCCGCCTTCCCGCCGATGCAGCTCCGCATCGCCACCACGCGGGCCACAAATGCCCTGCTTGAGCGCAAAGGCAGCCGCATCGCCCTTTTCATCACCCAGGGCTTCGGCGATTTGCTTCACATCGGCGATCAACGCCGCGCCGACCTCTTCGCCTTGCGACACGAGCCTCGTCCGACC
>JBJONJ010000093.1:0-3248 GCA_046051905.1 Verrucomicrobiota bacterium | reverse complement strand
GGCATGACCTTGCCAAAGCTCACCTGCAGGTCGGTGCGGCTTTGCAGATGCAACGTGATGTCCACGAGCAGCCTGGCGAGCGTGTCCGCGTCCGGCTTGGCGACCTCTTTGAAGGCTGGCTCCAGCGCCGGCAGCCAGGAGACGAGCCAGTCGGTCCAGTTCGGCACGAAAGAGGCGATTTCGGGGAACTGCACGCGACACTCGAGCATGGTGTCACGCGCCCAGATGTTCGGCCCGCGGAGGGCATTGATTTTCCGCACGTCGGTCGTGCGGGGCTCGCTGGATGAGGATTCGGAGGACAAGCAGGAAGAGGGGGCGCGGAAGAATCCTTGTCCTGACGAGGCGTCAAGGACGGATTCGCGCCGCCAAACGGCGTTTCGGCAGATTTCTTTCAGCCGGTTTGACTTCACCGGGAATCGTCGCTCCATACGCCACCCCTTGCCTCACGACCTTCGAGACGCCTCTCCAACCCTTTTCCAGCATGCCGAATCGCGGCTGGCTCCGGGAGAGCGCATGGTCGCGAAGCTGCAGACGGACCTCGACTGGAATCTGCACTTTCACGCCGGGCTTATCGTGCTGACAAACCTGCGGCTGATGCATGTGGAGGCCGCGGCGTTCCACGAATGGAAGCTCGAGGACGTCCAAGAGCTCGTGTTGGAGGAAATGGGGCCCACCGTGGCGTTGCATCTTCAAACAAGCGGTTCGGACGCGTGGCATTGGCGGCTGACTTCCGGCTTGTTGAAGGACATTGAGGCCTTCATCGCCCGCTTTCGCGAGCTGCGAGGCTCCAGCGGGCAAACGGACGAGGCAGGTGAAGACGATGACGAAGATCTTTTTGCCACTGAACCGGCCAGCGAGCCCAAACTCGCCTCGAAGCCGCTTCTGCGCCTGCTGGGCTTTTCACGCCCGTGGATCGGTTTGATGCTTTGCGGTCTCGGATTGACCGTGGCGAGCACCGGCGCGGGCTTGATCGGCCCTTGGCTCACGATGTCGCTCGTCGATGACGTGCTCATTCCGCTGCAAAGCGCCACGCAGGAGATCAACACGGCACGCGTGTATTGCTTTGTCGGCGGATTGCTCGGCGCGGCGGTGCTCACCTGGATGCTGAAGTGGGCCACAACCTACGTCGTCGCCCGGCTGGCGGAGCGGGTGACCAGCCAGATGCGCCGCGCCACCTTTGAGCACCTGCAAACACTCTCGCTCGGCTACTTCAACAAGAAGCGCACCGGCGACCTGATCTCCCGCATCGGCTCGGACACGGACAACATCTCGCTCTTCATCTCGATCAACTTCATCGACTTCGCCTGCGACATGCTGACGATTGTGTTCACCGCGGCGGTGATGTTTTCGATCAATCCGATGCTGGCCTTCGCCGCGCTCGGGCCGCTGCCGGTCGTGGCCTGGCTGGTGCAATGGGTGCGCGTCCGGCTGCGTGGCGGTTTCGCTGCGGCCAGCCGCGCCTGGAGCGCGATGAACAGCGTGCTGACCGACACCATCCCCGGCGTGCGTGTGGTGAAGGCCTTCGCGCAGGAGAAGCGGGAGATCGAACGCTTCCGCCAGCAGGACCAGCACATCTTCGACACGAATGACCGTGTGAACCGCACCTGGTCGTTCTTTGAGCCGACGATCTATTTCCTCACGGACATCGGCCTGCTAGTCGTGTGGTCCGTGGGAGCCTGGTGCGTGGCACACGAGCACACGACGGTCGGCGTGCTGACGGGCTTTGTGCTTTATGTGGGCAAGTTTTACGGCCGCCTGGATTCGATGAGCCGCTTCGTGGCCTCCGCGCAGCGGGCGGCATCGAGTGCGCACCGCGTGTTTGAGATCCTCGATGTGAAACCGGACATGCCAGTGAACAAGGATACCCGCCAAGTGGGACGTCTGCGCGGCGAGATCGAGTTCCGCGACATCAAATTCCGTCACGGCAACCGCCAGATCATTCGTGGATTCAGCCTCAAGATCGCTCCCGGCGAAATGATCGGCCTCGTGGGCCCCAGCGGCGCGGGAAAAACCACGCTCATCAATCTCGTGTGCCGCTTCTTCGATGTCAGCGAGGGCGCGATCCTCGTCGATGGCAACGATTTGCGCGAAATCGATGTCATGGACTACCGCCGGAACCTCGGCCTCGTGCTGCAGGAGCCGTATCTGTTCTTCGGCACCATCGCGGAAAACATCGCGTATGGCCGTCCGGATGCCACGCGGGCCGAAATCATCGCCGCGGCGAAGGCGGCGAGAGCACACGACTTCATCTTGAAGCTCGCAGATGGCTATGACTCGATGGTCGGCGAGCGCGGCCAGCAGCTCAGCGGTGGCGAAAGGCAGCGCATCAGCATCGCACGAGCGCTTTTGGTCGATCCGGCGATCCTCATCCTCGATGAGGCCACGTCTTCCGTGGACACCGAAACGGAGCGTGAGATCCAGGCCGCGCTCGATCACCTCGTCAAAGGCCGCACCACCATCGCCATCGCGCATCGTCTCGGCACGCTGCGGAAGGCCAACCGCCTCGTCGTGCTCGAAAACGGGGTCATCAGCGAAACCGGCATGCATGACACGCTCATGAAAAGCGGTGGCACCTACGCCCGCCTGCATGCCGCCATGGAGGAGGTGAACCACGCATGAAGCTCTCCCTCTCCGGCCAGTCTCTCACGCTCACCGATGCCGCCGGCACGCGGCATGAAAATGTGCGCCCGGTGCGTCTTTTTCCTCTCACCGAGCCGCAGAACTGGATTTCCCTCGTCGGCGAAGGCGGACGAGAGCTGGCCTGCGTGGAAGATCCGGCCTCGCTGGAGCCGGAGCAGCGCCAGGTGCTCGAAACCGCGCTCGCGAAACGCGACTTCGTTCCGGTCATTCGATCCATCACCACCATCAAGCGGGCCAACGACGGTCACGACTGGCATGTCGAGACCGACCGCGGCCCCACCGTCTTCCGCATCGAGACGGATGAAAGCATTCAAAACCTCGGAGGCACTCGTCTCGTCATCATCGACAAGGCGGGCACGCGCTACCTCATCCCGGATGTCGCCCGGCTTGATCGCGACAGCCGGCGCAAACTGGAGCGCTACTACTAGATGACCCTTTCCAAGCTTCTTTTTCGTCTTGGCCTCTGCGCCGCCATTTTCCTTGTCAGTTGCCAGTCACCCAACATCCCCCGTGAAAAAGCCGGGCATCTCCTCATCGTGGGCGGCGGGCTCGATGACGACCTCCGCGGCGTCTATGAATGCTTTTTGAAGCTCGCCTCAGCCAAGGGC
>JBJONJ010000092.1:0-2681 GCA_046051905.1 Verrucomicrobiota bacterium | reverse complement strand
ATGGCTTTGGAAGAAGGGCCGGCGAGGTCAGATTGCTTTCGCGCTGTTGTTTCTCGGTCCGTTGCTGCCGGTGATCGGCTTTTTTAATCTCAACGGCATGCGCCTGGCCTGGGTGGCGGATCGCTGGGTGTATTTTTCCGCGCCGGTGTTCTTCGCGGTGGTGGCGAGGGCGGCGATGAAGCTGCCGCGGCGTGTGTTTGGACTCCTGGCGGTGCCGTATGTGATTGGCTGTGGCCTGCTGGCAGCGCGTCAGGCGTCGAATTACGCCGCGGTGGAGACCTTCTGGCAGGCGGCCATCCGCGGGCATTCTCACCCGGTGACAGGTCATAGCGCGTATGGCGAGGCCCTGATGCGGGAAGGCCGGATGGAGGAGGCGCAAAAGCACTTCGAGGAGGCGTTGCGCCTGGAGCCCGCCAATGCGGACCTGCATTGCAACATGGGCACGCTGTTTGACCAGATGGGCCAACCTGGGCAGGCGCTGACGAGCTATCAGGCTGCCATCCAACTGAACCCAACAGATGCGCTGTTTCACTACAACCTCGGCTTCACTCTCCACCGGTTAGGCCGCGCCACGGAGGCGGAGACGGCGTTTCGCGAGGCCTTGAAGCGATGGCCGGATTTTCTCGCGGCGCACAACGACCTCGGCAACGTCCTGACGGCGCTGGGCCGCATGGAGGAGGCGGAGCATGAGTTTCATGAAGCGCTGCGCTGCCGCCCGGGGGACACGCAGGCGCTCGCCTCGCTCGGCAACCTGCGCTACCGCCAGCGGCGCAAGGCGGAGGCGCTGCGGCTCTTCGAGCAGGTGCTGCGCCTGGTGCCGGACAAAGTGCCGGTGCTCGCCAACGCCGCTCGTATTCTCGCCACCAGTGGCGATGCCTCACTGCGTGATGGAGCGAAGGCGGTGATGTATGCCGAGAAGGCCGCGCGGCTCAGCGGGCAGGCCGATGCGGGTGTTTTGAACACGCTGAGCGCCGCCTACGCCGAGGCAGGCCGCTTTGACGAGGCGGTGAAGACAGCGCAAAACGCTCTGCAACTCGCCGAGCAGGCCGGAATGGCAGACGGGGTGATCCAGTCTCTCCGCCTGACTTTGCAAGTCGTGGAGTCCAGGCAGCCCGTGCGTGCCGCGGAGCGTTGAGCCCTTTCTCACTCCACTTTTCGTCGTCCGTGCAGGGCCTGGTAGAGCGTGAGCTCATCGGCATGATCGAGGCCGCCGCCGGCAGGGAGGCCTTGGGCGAGGCGGGTGATGGGGATGCCGGAGGGGCGTAAAAGATCGGCGATGTAGCTGGCGGTGGCCTCGCCTTCGACATCGGAACCGAGGGCGAGGATGATTTCCTCGGCTTCGAGGGCTTGGACGCGTTCGACGAGGGCTTCGAGACGGAGGTCCTCGGGCGTGATGTTGTCGAGAGGGGATAATTTGCCTCCGAGGACATGGTAGAGGCCGTGGAAGGCGCCGCTGCGTTCGAGGCGGAGCACGTCGGCGGCTTGTTCGACAACACAGACGAGGCGCGAGTTGCGCTTCGGGTTGTGACAGAGCAGGCAGGCACTGCCTTGCTGGATGAAAAAGCCGCAGTCCTCACATGCCGTGACCTCGCTGGCGAGGCTGGCGAGCGTCTGGGCAAGCGGTGGCACGCGGTCCCGGCCGGTTTGCATCATCCAGAGCATGAGCCGCTCCGCACTGCGCGGGCCGAGGCCGGGCAGCGATTTGAGCTGCGCGATGAGGCGCTGAAGAGTCGGCGGGTAGTCGATGGGCATGGAAGAGTTCCTTGTTTCGAGTTGAAGGTTTCAAGTTTCAAGAAGGCCGGTCACATGAAACTTGGAACTCGGAACGCTTCACGCTGTCAGCAATCGGCCATGCTTCGGGATGGAGTCGGCGGGCTTGCCTTTGTCCTTGAGGTGGGCGGTGGCGAGACCCGTGAAGTAGCGCACGGGCGCATCCTCGCGGTTTTCGACGAGGGCGTTTTGAAAGCTTTGCAGCGCCTTGTCATTGTCGCCCTGGCGATACTGGACGACGCCCTGCCAGAAGGCATCGCGGGCACGGGCATCCGCCTCGGGCAGGGTGCCTTTTTCGGCGAGGAGCTCATAAACCTCGCCCAAGGACTGGCCGGAGGGACCGTAGAGCATCTCCATCGGGCGCACCTCGATGTTCTCTTTCACCTTGGAATAGGTTTTGGCGCTCAGGAGGATGCGGGAGCCGTAGATGGCATTCAGGCCGCAGAGGCGCCCGGCGAAGTCACAGGCCTCGCCGCTGGCGCTGAAGCTTTGGAAGTCATCCATGCCAAGCAGGCCGCACATGGCCTCGCCACTGGCCAGGGCGACGCCGAAGCGCGGTTTTTTGCCGCAGACCTGCTCGATCTCAAGCGCGAGCGTGCTGAGGTGGGGGCGCAGCGCGGCGGCGACCTGCGCGGCGTGAAGAGCGTGATGCTCGTCCGCCAGCGGAAAGCCGAAAAGGGCCTGCAGGCTATGCGCATCGGCATCATCGAGATAGCCGCCACGGCTCACGATGAACTCGGACACGCTGCGCTGCATGCGGGCACTGATTTCCTCGAACTTCACGCCATCGGTCTCGTGGGCGAGATCAGGATGATTCAGCACGCGGAAGCAGAGCACGGTGAGCTCGCGGCGGCCGGTGAGGGCGGTGGGATTGTTTTGCGCGGAGAGCTCGTCAAAGGCGGCGGTGGAGA
>JBJONJ010000091.1:0-9157 GCA_046051905.1 Verrucomicrobiota bacterium | reverse complement strand
GGCGCTGCTGATGCCCGATGGACGCACCGTGCGGCATCTCGGCCCGCTTTGCCGACCTGAGCCCGGCGGCCCCGTGTTTGCCTACACTTTTGGCGAAAGCGATCTGCATGGCGATGGCATCTTGGGCAGCCACGGCGGCAGCCGAATGAGCGCGCTCGGTGGCAGTGTGAGACTGGGGGAACTGACCGGCGAAGAGCCGATCCTGCATGCCCTCAAGGTGGATGTCTTTTGCGCGAAGTATTGCTTCTTTGACGAAAGCAGGAAGGGGTTCCGCTGGCCTGCCGCGTGCGCGGACAGCTATGCGAGGGACAATTACAAAGGACAAAACAAAGCAGTGGTCATTGGCAGCCTGCTGGCGCTGCGGCCGGAGGTGAAGATCGACGATCTTCCCCTGAAGACCCCGGTGGCGAAAAAACTGTTCCGGGCCTTTCAGGACTACGGCGCTTACATCGTGGATGACTCCGCCCATGAGGTCTTTTATGTCTGCGCCGAACGAGGCGTGAGTGACGAGGTGAAAGCCAGGTTTGGACACCCGCTGAACAGCGAATGGAAGGAGTATGAGGAGGACATGCGCCAGTTGCTGCCGCTGCTGCACGTGGTGGACAACAACGCGCCGGATCGCATCGGCGGAGGCGGCACACCGCGCCAGCCACTGGCACCGCCGCTGGCCGAAAAGCCCGTCGGCGAGGCTCCGAAGAACATCCCGCCTCTGCCGCTCCTGAAGATCGCGATCCAGAACCCCGAGCTGAGCCATGGCGGCGAGCGACCGGACGCCTGGACAAGCGACTGGGGCCTCGATGGAAAGGCCAAGGTCACCCGCGACACGCAAACTTATCACAGCGCGCCGTCGTCCCTGTGCATCACCAGCCTCGGTGGCAACGTGCAGGGGCAGGTGGCGCAGGTTTTTGATGCCAAGGGCGATCAGCGCCTGCGTGTCAGCGGCTGGCAGCGTGCCGATGGCGGCGCGAATGCCCTGCTCGCCGTGCAAAGCTACTCTTCAGACTGGAAGGGCCTTTCGCTGAACATCCTTGGCAACAGCCTTACCGGCCAGGACTGGAGACAGGTGCAGGGCGAGGTCACTCTGCCACCTGGCACGGCGCATGTCGGCATCCAGCTCATGCTGAATGGCCCCGGCAAAGCGTGGTTGGATGACGTGAGCGCGGATGGCAGCGAAGTCGGTGCTGATGCCAAACCCAAGAGCGTTTCGCTGTCCAAACCGCAGGGACCACCGAAGGCCAGGCACGCCAGCGATCCCGCCCAGGGCTTCTACCCCGACTATCCCGATGGTTGGAGGCAGATGTTTGAGGGGCAGCTCAAGCGCAAGAAGGAAGGCAACGTGCCGGTCATCTTCCTCGGCGATTCGTTGACGCAGGGCTGGAACAATCAACCGCACTGGAAGGAGCACTACGCCAGGCTCGGAGCCGTGAATTACGGCATCGGCGGCGATGGCACCGCGCAGGTGCTTTGGCGCATCGAGCACGGCCTGCTCGATGGCTTGAACCCAAAGCTGATCGTTCTGTGCATCGGCGTGAACAACATCTGGCCCGGTTTTGACGCCGAAGACACGATTCAGGGCATCAAGACGGTCCTGGCTCGCCTCCAGGAAAAGTGCCCGCAATCCAAGGTGCTGCTGCTCGGCAATCTGCACCTCTTTGATGACAAGAAGCTGCGCCAGCGGGTCCGCACCATCAACGCCGCCCAATCCAAGCTCGCCGACGGTCAGCGCGTGCACTTCCTCGACTTCAGCGAGAAAATGCTCGGGCCGGAGGATGCGCTGAAGCTGGAGTTCTTCGCCAAAGACAAACTCCACCTCAGTGCGGAAGGCTATGCTCTTTGGGCGGACGCGATGGACGCCGTGCTGGAGAAAATGCTGAAATAAAGGCCGGTCGCGGCCCCTGCCGTTTGCACCACGACTGGGAGACAGTCCTTGTCCCTTGGGACAATAGCCAATCAGGCCCGGCAGGAGCCATGGTCCGAGATGATGTCCCCTCTCGTCAAAACTTTAGGATCTGCTCTATTCGCGGTAGCGTTGTCCACGACCGCTCTTGCCCAGACCAACGGCACCTGGACCACCACCAGTCCGGCAGGCGACTCGGGCAACTGGTCTGACTCCACCAAGTGGACGACAACTGGGGTGCCCAACGGCGGCGGCATCGCCACCTTCGGAGCCTATGCCAACTCTCGCACGGTCACGGTAGACGGCACAGCCTATACGATCAACAAGCTCATCATACAGCCTCGCACGTCCTTATTCGTCTCAACAAACTTCACCCTCAATGCGTCCGGCGGCGGCTCCCTCGCCATCGGAGCAGGCGGGATCGACATCTACGGCGGTAATGTCGTCACCATCAACGCCCCGATTGAAGTTACCGCCAACCAGACCTGGAATGCTTTCGATACCCCGGCTGGTAGCGCCACCTTCTCCGGCATCATCAGTGGCGTCGGGAAGATCACTCGCACCGCCAGCGCTGGCACCGGCAGCCTCTTCCGCTTCAACGGCGCCAACACCTTCTCCGGAGGCTACGAACAGGCCGCAGGCAACTCCCCCACCACCATCCTCGGTGTCAGTTCCACCGTCACCAGCGGAGCTCTCGTCAACGGCCCCCTCGGCACTGGCACCGTGACGCTGAACGGCGGCGTCCTCCGCAGCAACGACGGCACCGCCCGCACCCTGCACAACAACATCGTCATCGCTGGCCCCGTCACCTTCGGTGCTTCCGCTCAGAATGGTGCGCTCACTTTCTCCGATGCCGGCCTCACGACGGCGACCACCTTCACGCTCGGCTCCGCCACCAACGGCGCGGTCAACATCGTCCGCAGTGGCAACACCGCGCTCAACATCGACCAAGCCATCGCCGAGTCCGGTGGCATCGGCCAGAGCGTGCTCTTTTCCGCCACCGCCGGCACACCCATCGTCACCCTCGGCCGCACCAAGACCGCCGGAGGCAACCTTCTCGTCGGCGGCGTCAACCTCGTCCTCGCCAACGGCACCGCCAACTCCGGCTCCATCATCGCTGTCAACGGCTCCGTCACCGCCACCGGCGGCAACAAATTCTCCTCCGGTGCGCTCATCTCCGACGGCGCGGGCATCGTCGCCACCAATGCCACCAACTTCAGCACCATCGCCGGCAGCAAGGCCATGGTCTTCAACAATGGCCGTGTCAGCTTCGCCAATGATCAGACCCAGGCCACCCTTGCAGGTCTCCTGACCACCGATTCCCAGATCCGCCTCGGCCTCGGCTCCGGCTCGGGCAGCGCCACCGTCACCGAAAACTACGACCAGTCCGCTCTCGGCAATGGTCGCGCTGGCCTAGTCTCCGCCAGCACTGGCACGATCACCTACACCGGCACTCTTTCAGCCGGATCCGACGACACCTACCGCATCGGCGGCGGCCTCGGCACTCTAGCCCTCGGGACTGCGCTCACCGGCAGCGGCAAGCACCTGTCCATCGAAGGTGGCGGCAGCCTCACTTCTTCGTCGACCAACACCTACACCGGCGCGACCATCATCAACGGCGTCAGCACCACTCTGAATGGTGTGGACGGCGCATTTTCGGCCACCAGTGGCATTTCGATTCATGCGGGCGGCAGCCTCAACATCCAAACTGGCGGCTCGGGCAACAATCGCCTCAACAATACTGCGACGCTCACGCTCAACGCAGGTTCCTTGGTCCTCAACAGCAACACCTCCACCTCAGCATTCTCCGAAACGGCGGGCGACTTCACGGTAAATGCGGGTTCCAACTCCATCAACTTCCGCACAACTCCCGCTGCGAGCACCGTTCGGACCGCGCAGTTCGGCACCCTCACGCGCAACAACCAAGCGCTGCTGATCGTCCGCGGTGATTCTCTCGGCGGCACGGGCACTGCGCGAAATGAAATCAAATTCAGCAGCGCTCCGACTCTTGCTGGTGGCAGCGGCGCTGCCGGGACAAGCACACAGTCCATCGTTCCCTGGATGCGCGGCGTTTTTAATGGCGATCCTGCTTCCGCACCTGGCCGCTTGGTCACCTACGACGCCAACGGCCTCCGCACGCTGAACCCTGGAACTGAAATGCTGCAGGCCAATAACAACTCGACCGCTCGCATCGACCAGGCCATCGCCACGGCCGGTGGTGGAAGCCAGTTCAACGTGCGTTCCATTCCGAACACAACCGGTAACGCAACACTGGTGAACACCGCAGCTAGCACGGTGAATCTCAACTCACTTTTCATCGATAACACGGGAGCGACTTCAGCAAACACCTACGGGCTGAATGGCAGCACCATCAATGTGGGCAGCGGCGCACTTCATCTGGTTCATGGAGCCTCGCAGAATATGACGGTCAACGGCGGCACCTTCGCCTTCGGCAGCACCACCAACAACATCAGCGGCACCTTCACCCTTGGCGGCAACGGCTTCATCGGTGTTGACCAGGATGCCCGCTTTGGCAACGCCGCCAACTCCATGGTCCATGGAGGCGGTGAGCTGCGCTTTTTCGCCGGCTTCACCACCACCCGCAGTCTCACCTTGCTTGGCAACGTCGGCGACAACACCCTCGGAAACAACAACACCAGCGGCCAGATCGTCACTTGGAATGGAGACATCTCCGGTGCCGGACGTCTCCGACTGACCAACAACAATGGGGCCAACGGCATCAACGGCTTCAACCTTGGCGGCAACAACAGCTACACCGGCGGCACCCAGATCGAAGGCATCGCAGTCACAGGATCGTCCAACAACGCCTTCGGCACCGGCACCGTCACACTCATCGGGGCCAATAACAATCCTGCCTCCCTCACTCTCACCAGCAGCGCGCCGAGCCTCGGTGGTCTGCGCGGCACCGAGGGCAGCGTCACGATCAATCCCACCGCTTCCTCCGCCACACTCACCCTCGGCTCGAATCATGAAAACACCGTCTTCAACGGCGTCATCGGCCAGGGCGCAGGAAAGACTGGAGCTGTCACGAAGACCGGCAATGGCATCCTCGTCTTTACCGCCAGCCACACCTACACCGGCGATACCACCATCTCCGGCGGCACCTTGCTGGCCAACAACGGCAGCGGCGGCGGTTCGGCCACCGGCGGTGGCAGCGTGATCCTCGGCACGGGGGCGAAGCTGGGTGGCAATGGCACCGTCGGCTCAACGATCCTCGGCAGCAACTTCACGACACAAAGCGGCAGCACACTTTTTGCCGGGCAGAGCGGTATGCTGGATGCACAGGAGCTGATCGTGCAAAGCGGCGGCACCATCACCTTGGGTGGCAAAGTGGAGCTCGACATCATCGGCGGTGCTGGCAGTGGCGTGCTCAATGCGCAGGCCGGCAACAACGACCGCCTCATCTTCACACCCGCAAGCGGCATCGCAGGCACGGCCACGCCGGTCATCACCGGCTCGCTCAAGATCAATAGCAGTCTCACCGGATGGACGGCTGGCACCGCCTTTGATTTGTTTGATTGGGCCAATCTCACCACCAGCTTCAGCAATCTGCCCAGTTCGGGCTCCATGCAGGGAAATCCGGTTGATCTGCCTGATTTGACCAGCCTCAGCCTGCTCTGGGACTGGAGCCAGCTTTACAGCAACGGCCAAATCAGCGTCGTCGCCGTGCCGGAGCCATCACGCGTGTTCTTGGTGCTCTCCGGCGTCAGCGCCCTGTTCCTGCGCCGCCGCCGTCATGCGTGAGCACGCTGCTTAAAGTTCCGCCATTCAACCAACTCATGCGCTCATCGCCACGCTTGAGTCCCCCCCTGCCATGGGACAGTTTTCATCCATGAGCCGCCGCCCTTTTGCTGTGATCCCGTTTCTGCTCCTCGCAGCGGCATCTCATGCACCGGCTCAAATCACCTCCACGGCGGCCATCCGACGGCTTTCGCCCGATACGGCGGCCGCAGCGCCCGCAGCCAAACTGCGCGGCGTGATCACCTTCAATGCACAATGGAACGGCGATGCCAACACCGCCCTCCAGGATGCCAGCGGCGGCATTTATGTGAATCTCGGCGACGCCATGCCCGCCGGACTCCAGCTCGGCGACGAGGTCGAAATCACCGGCACCGCGGCCCAAGGCGGCTATGTGCCCCTGATGAATGCGAGCGAGGTCCGTGTGCTGGGACGAGGCACGCTGCCCGCTCCTGAGCGCGCGGATCTGCCCCAGCTCAGCAGCGGCAGGCTCGACAGCCAGTGGGTGGCCGTCGAGGGCATTGTGCGGGATGTCCAGCACGACGGCGACGTCACTCCGCCCAGCACCATCCTCACGCTGGCCCTGCCCGGCGGGCGCGCGGAGGTCTTCATGGCGCTGCTGCCCGAGGCTGACTTTCAGCCGCTCATCGACGCGCGTGTCGAAGTGCGCGCCGTCTGCTTTCAATACTTCAATGCCCGCCGCCAGTCCTTCCAGTTTCGCCTGATGGCCTGCGCGGCCTCCCAAATCACCGTGCTTACTCCGCCACCGAGCCCGCCGTTTGCCCTGCCCGTCACGCCGCTGCATTCGCTGCTCCAGTTTGACCCGCAGGGGCCCAGCCCCCATCGCCTGCGCGTGCAGGGACGAGTGAGCCTGCACTGGCCGGGGCAGTTTTTCTTTCTCCAGGACGGCTCGGACGGCGTGTTGGTTCGTTCCCGCCAGACGGATCCTCTGCGGGCTGGAGATCAGGTCGATGTGGCTGCATTTGCCGTCATGGGGCCATATGCAGGCGCCTTGGAAGATGCCGTGTATCAAAAACTGCCCGCTGCGCAAAATCCGCCAGCCCCCCCTCCACGGTGCCCCTGCCTTCGCTCATCGACGGCAGCATGGATGCGCGTCTCGTGAGCATCGAGGCGGAGCTGGAAGGCATCGCGGAGCGCGAGGGCCATGGCGTGCTCATGCTGCGTGAAGGCAGCCTCGTCGTGCCAGCGGAGCTTCCCGTGCCGCTGAATGTCCTGCCGCCTCTGCGCGCGGGCAGCCTGCTGCGCGTCACCGGCGTGTGCCAGATCCAGGTCGGCCCGCAGCGCCGCTTTGCCCGATTCTTCCAGCCGGAGTCCGCCCGCCTGCTGCTGCGCGGCGTGGAAGACATCACCATCCTGCGCGCGGCATCGTGGTGGACCTCACAACGGCTGGCCGGTGCCCTCATGGCGGCCGTCGGTGTGCTCGTGGTGGCGGTGCTCTGGCTCTCCAGCCTGCATCGAAGGAATATCCGGCTCCAAGCCGAGATCAGCGCGCGGGAACAGGCCGAGGCCGAGGTCAAACGACGCATCGACGAGCGCCAGTTGCTAGCCGCGGATTTGCACGACAGCCTTGAGCAGAGCCTCACCGGCGTGGCATTCCAGCTCCAGGCCGCACGCGATGCACTCGACAGTGATGAGGTGGATGCACAGGAAGCGCATGTCACTCTTGCGGAGCGGTTGCTCGCCCACAGCCGGGCCGAGGTGCATCGCGCCGTGCGCGAGCTGCGCAGCCCCAGCCAGCAATCGCCCGACCTGCCCGCCGCGCTCCGCGAGCTCATCCGCCTCTCCTCCGCCGCGTCAAAGGTCCAGTTCTCACTCGCCCTGCCCGAGCCCTTGGCAGAACTCCCCGGCCACATCGCCTACACCCTTTTGCGCATCGCTCAGGAAGCCGTCACCAATGCCCTGAAGCATGCCCGTGCCAGCCACATCGGCATCGCTCTCACCAAGGAGCCCCGGAGCATCACGCTGAGCATTCAGGATGACGGCATCAGCTTTGATCCCGGCTCCAGCCCTGGCCCGGCGCAAGGCCACTTCGGCCTACAAGGCATCAAAGAACGCGTCGCCCGCCTCGCCGGCACCCTGCGGTTGGAATCGCAGCCACAGCACGGCACGCGCATCACCGCCACCCTTCCGCTGCCATCATGACTCCCGCCCGCCCCGTCCGCCTCATGCTCGTGGACGACCACCTCGTCGTCCGCATGGGCCTCATTGCCATCTTCAAAGCCGAACCGCGCCTGCGCATCATTGCCGAGGCCGAGGACGTCGCCAGCGCGCAAGCGCAGTATCGCGCCCACCAGCCCGATGTCACCCTCATGGACCTCCGCCTGCCCGGTGGCGGCGGCATTGAGGCGGTGAAAGCCATCCGTGCCGAGCATCCCGACGCCCGCATCCTCATGCTCACCACCTTCGATCTGGAGGAGGAGATCCACGGCGCGCTACAGGCTGGAGCCTGCGGCTACCTGCTCAAAAACATCAGCCGCGAAGATCTCGTGCAGGCCATCCTCGCCGCTCATCGCGATGGCACCAGCACCGTATCGCCCGAGGTCGCCGAGCGTCTCGCCGACAGTGAAGGCAGCGCCGGGCTGACCGCCCGTGAGCGCGAAGTGCTCGATCTCATGGTCAAAGGCCTGACCAACAAAGACATCGCCCGCATCCTCGGCTTCACCCCCCGCACCTCCAAGGCCCATGTGAAGCACCTCCTGAACAAACTCGGCGCTAGCGACCGCACCGAAGCCGTCGCACTCGCCCTGCAGCGCGGCATTGTGCCGATGCATTGAATCTCGCCCAAGACGACACAACCGCCCATGGCATCGCGTGCAGGCTCGCGGGCCTTCCATTCATGCGTGAGGCGCGATTGGCCATTGATCGAAGCGGTCACGCCGCTGCAAATCGGCCCTGCGGAAGATCATAAAAAAGGCATGAGGCAATCATGGCCCCATGCCTTCATTGATGCGCTCGTTTCAGCCCTTACTTGGCTTTGGCGAGTTGTTCTTTGACCTGCTGGTTCGTCATCGTGAAGTCGATCGACAAATCCGCGCCCTTGGTCTGGGTTTTCAGGGCCTTCAGCAAATCGGTCATCGTCGGCGGGATCATGGTCGGCAGCATGGAGTCCAGCATTCCCTTGATGGCAGTCGCGTCAGCATCGCTGCCGAGGCGGGCGAGCACGCTCAGGGTGAGGTCCTGGGTAACGTTCACCGACAGGGCTGCGGCGGAGATGCTCTTCAACTGCGGCGGCACATTCGGCGGGATGTCCTTCGTGGCGTCGGCCGGCACCTTCCCGACGACGTAAAGGGTGCGGGTTTCGTCAGCGAGGGAAACGACGTCCTTCACCTCAGGCGAGCCTTCCAGGCCCTTCTGCTCCTTGGCGGAGGCGATGGCGCTCTTTTTGCCGAAGGCCACGACGCCGGGCGCGATGGCCTCGGCCGCTTCATCCGGTTGGGGATCTTTTTTGTTCTCGTTCATGTGCTTGGCCACCTTCTCCGC
>JBJONJ010000090.1:0-3911 GCA_046051905.1 Verrucomicrobiota bacterium | reverse complement strand
TTGAAGGCACCATTCGCAGCCACACGATCACCCGATTTCACTTTTTCATTCGGATCGATGCCGATCAGCCATTTGAAGGTCTTGCTGCCGAAGTCACGAGCCAGACGGGATTCGGAAAGCGGGAATCCAAACGGATCCGTGCCACCGAGGCCACGGTCCTCGTTCGTCGGCCTCACACCGATGTTGTAGAAGCCATTGTCATAGATCGCGGTCTGGTTGTCACCCATCAGCATCTTCTCAATGCGCTCTTTGCCGATGTGATGCACGGTCGCTTTCGTGAACTCGGCACCACCGTGGCAGTTCGCGCATTTGGCAGATCCAAAGAAGAGCTCCATGCCCCGCTTTTGCTGGCTGGTAAGGGCGTATTCGTTGCCCTCGGCGTAATTATCAAATGGCGTCTGGTCAGAGACGAGCGTCGCCTCATAAAGCTGGATCGAAAGACCAAAGAACAGGCTGAAATTCTGCTCCATCTGCGTGTAGTTGCCGATCTTGTCCGTAGCCTGCCACCAGGCGGGATGGAAAGCCTTGCGAACGAGTTCTGCATAAGTCGGAATCGACAGGCCAGGCAGCGGGTTCAGGCTGTGCGCACCCAAGACGCTGTCAAACCAGTGCACCCGCTGTTTCGCCAAAGGACGGCGCTCCAGCAACTTGCGGCCTACATCCAGGAAAGTGCGGCCGGCAGCGGACATTTCGAAGTCACTGAGGGGCGGGCCCACAGCCTGTGAAGCCAGGCTCGCGTTGTTCAGGTCCACCGTGACCGCTTTCAGGCTGTTTGGCTTGTCCGCCTTCCACACCTTCGCGTTTTTGTCGCGACGGCCGAATGGATTCACGCCATTGAACCGGTCCTGCGCACGTCCATCCCAGAAATTTCGCAGATTGAAAACCGCGTTGATGACCGTGGGCGTGTTTCGTGGCTCCACACGACGCGTGTTCAGCCCTTGGACGTTGAAGACCGGATCAGGCACAACCGTGCGAATCTCCTGCTTGGAAGAATCGAATCCCTTGAACTGCTCGGCGACCACACCTTGGGAAGACGCCACGTCGTTCACGCTGGAAATGATGTTGGAGCGGCGCTCATTGATGTCCGAGAGCTTGTGAAACGGAAAATCACCTTTCTGAAGGGTTCCGTTCGGCTTGCGCACTTGGAAGGAGAAATCCGGCGTCGGGTTGCCATTCGAATCGACGATGACCAAACCGGGGCTCACCTGATTCTTCGCGCGATTGTCCGCACCTGCGTGGAAGTGGCATGAAGCACAGGAAGTAATGCCATCACTGCCCACCTGCATGTCCCAGAAGAGCGCTTTGCCCAAAAGAATCGCCGCATCCTTGTCTTTGACGAAATCCTTCAGGTTTGACGGCTCCGGCACCTTGCGTTTGCGGAGCGATTCGGGCTTGGGAGCTGGTTCGGCGGGTTGCGCCATAGTTTGGGTCGTCACGGCGACGGCCATCAGGCCTCCAAACGTGAGACGAAGGGCGGACTTCATTCTCATAGTTATGATTTTGATTTGTTCGTTTTGCTAATTTCCGCCAATCAGGCGTTAAAATACTATCAATAGTAATTTTCATAATTGGAAGCCACGCTCTGTAAGTCGTTTGTGACCACTGTCAGACTCATGTGAACCCCTCTCGAGGCTCGCCTTCTGCCCCGCCCACCGGCCTGAAAACCCCTCGACACCCCTCCTTTAACTCCTATCCTCGCGCCCCCTTCCCTACCCCTCATGAGCAAGAAAATCGTCCTCGCCTACTCCGGTGGTCTCGACACCTCCGTCCTTCTTTCCTGGATCAAAGACACCTACCAGGCCGAAGTCATCGCCTTCTGCGCCAACGTCGGTCAGGACGACGAACTGAAGGGCCTCAACGCCAAGGCCAAGAAGACCGGCGCGTCCAAAATCTACATCGACGACCTCCAGCTCGAATTCGCCCGCGATTTCATCTACCCGATGATCCAGGCCGGAGCCATCTACGAAGGCCAGTACTTCCTCGGCACCTCCATCGCCCGTCCGCTCATCGCCAAACGCATGGTGGAGATCGCCAAGGCCGAAGGTGCCACCGCCATCGCCCACGGCGCCACCGGCAAAGGCAATGACCAGGTCCGCTTTGAGCTCACCGCCGCCGCTTTGGCCCCGGATATCGAAATCATAGCTCCCTGGCGTGACGAGCGCTTCCGCAATGACTTCCCCGGCCGCGCCGAGATGATCGCTTACTGCGAGGAAAAGAAGATCCCCGTCCAAGCCAGCGCGAAGAAGCCCTTCTCGATGGACCGCAACCTTCTCCACATCAGCTACGAGGCCGGTATCCTCGAAGACCCATGGTTCGACGCCAGCGATCCGAAGTATGCAGACTACTTCAATGTCCTCTCCGTCTTCCCGGAAAACGCCCCTGACAAAGCCGAGACCGTCATCCTCGAATTCAACAAAGGCGAATGCGTCGCGGTGAATGGCAAGGTGCTCGATCCTCTCGGCGTCATGAAGCTCCTCAACAAAATCGGCGGCAAGCACGGCGTCGGTCGTGTGGACATGGTGGAGAACCGCTTCGTCGGCATGAAGAGCCGCGGCGTGTATGAAACTCCCGGCGGCAGCATCCTTCACTTCGCCCACCGCCAGATCGAAAGCGTCACCATGGACCGCGAAGTCATGCATCTTCGCGACAGCCTCATTCCCAAGTATGCCCAGCTCGTGTACAACGGCTTCTGGTATGCTCCCGAGCGTCTCGCTCTCCAGGCCCTCGTCACCGAGAGCCAGAAGAAGGTCAGTGGCACCGTCCGCGTGAAGCTTTACAAGGGCAACATCATCGCCGCAGGCCGCAAGAGCCCCTTTAGCCTCTACAATCCGCAGATCGCGACGATGGAAGCCGATCCCACCAAGGCCTACAACCAAGACGACGCCACCGGCTTCATCCGCCTCAACGGCCTCCGCCTCAAAACCGGAGCTCTTCGCGACAAGAAGAAGTAAGAGCTCAAAACTTCATTCCTCCAAGCCACCGCAGCCCTTCAAAAGCTGCGGTGGCTTTTTCATGTCGTGAACTCGCCGTTGCTTCATCAATCGGCAAGTCATGCGATTCATCTTCACGCACCGAGCATTCTAAGCATGAAAAGCATCCATCGAATCACCCAGCTAAGAAAAATATACATTTCTTTGTTGACGGTCTAATAAGACTGTGGCAAGTTTCGTTTACCTTCACTACAAGCCATGAACACCAACCGGACACAACTTAACTCAACCAAGCGCTTCGAGCGTCAGGGAGAGCTTTTGGTCGCCGGTCTCGGTCGTCACTTTAGTGACCATGGTAAAGGACTGATGCCCGCCTACCCGGCCTGCGACTGGAGCCTCTCCATAACCCACCCACATCACGAGCAGGGCGAATTTGCGCCCACCTAGCCTCCAAAGGCCAGTTTTCCGAAGGAAGCCCTGCTCGCCCACTCAAAGGCGGCAGGGCTTCTTCTTTTCCCCCTTTCAGTTTCGAGATCCAACCTCAACCCCATTCATTCCGACCTCATGAACCCATCTGCGGCCTGACCGCCGCGCCCCTCACAACAACGAAAAACCCCGGCATCGACTGCAATCGATACCGGGGCTAGGCCGCCAGGCAGACTCCGGGAGGAGCCGTTTTGAGACACCAAGCAAGGACCCGAGAGCAGGTTTGCACCCTCCACCCGAATGTCAACCGTGACAGCCATCGAATACGCAAAGTTCCTACGACAAGGCGAGGAACGAGGGGGATTTTTGTCCCAATTTCACAGAACCAAACGGCTTCCCTGGGAGGTGTGCCATAAACACCGAAACATCCGCCGTGAAACACCTGCGGGTGCGACGCCAGCGATGGACTGACACAGCTCCATCCCGCGCGTGGCAGCGGTGTTCGTTCTTTATTGGCAGATCGCCCCACACCCGGGGCCGATCTGCCATCCAAGG
>JBJONJ010000089.1:0-2689 GCA_046051905.1 Verrucomicrobiota bacterium | reverse complement strand
CATGCCGTATGCATTTTTTATCGCGCTGGAACAGGCGGGCAATCGCAAGCCGCTGAACAGCCCGGAGTTCATGGAAAAATTCCGCTGCATCCCGCAGGCACCCACGCCAGTGAATCCGGATGGCCTGCCCATTGGCTTTGTCGCCGATCCCGGCTCCTCCGTGCAGCCCGGACTGCTGCGCGACAATCGCTCCCTCGGCTTCACCTGCGCGGCCTGCCACACCAGCCAGCTCACGTATCAGGGCACCAGCATGCTCATCGATGGCGGACCCACGATGGCTGACATGGATGCCTTGATCGTGGCCATCAAAGACGCGGTCGTGACCACGGTCTCCTCTTCTGACAAGTTCGAGCGCTTTGCCGACAAGGTGCTCGGCACGGACAGCAGCCGGAGCAAACGCGAACTGCTGCGCAAGGAGCTGAACAAGACCTCCAAGGCCCAGCGCGCCTACATCAACATGAACTATACCTCGGTGCGCTACGGCTACGCCCGCCTCGATGCCTTCGGCCGCATTTTTAACAACGCGCTCCTCGCTGTCGGCTCCGATAGCCGCGTGAAGCCGGATGCGCCGGTGAGCTATCCGTTCCTGTGGGACACTGTGAAATCCGACTGCGTGCAGTGGACCGGCAACGCCAAAAACGGTGTGCTGGGATCGCTCGGACGGAATGTGGGCGAGGTCGTGGGCGTGTTTGCGGCCATCGACACCGGCGGCGGCGATCGCCTGCCCGCTGGCTACGGCTCCAGCGTGAACTTCAAAAACCTGCGCAGGCTGGAATCCGCCCTGCATGGCCTGAAGTCGCCGCACTGGCCGGAAAACATCCTCCCAAAGATCGATCAAGCCAAGGCGCGTGAAGGCGCGAAGCTTTTCAAAACCCACTGCGCCTCCTGCCACACGAAGATCAACTGGTGGTCGTTCCTGCCCTTTGTGAAGAGCTTCAAATCCCACCTCACGCCGCTCAACGGGCCGGGTGGAGTCGCCACCGACCGCACCTCCGCCGCTTTGATCCGCGACAGCCGCGGAAAATCCGGCGTCCTGCGCGGCGAGCGTAAACTTTTCAGCCTGAAGCAAACGTATGATCGCGAGGAGCCGGTGAACGTGATGGTGGAGGACACCGTCGTGCGCGTGCTCATCGGCGGGCTGGAGGGCAAGCGCACCGCCTTCAATTCCATCAACCGCGCCTTGATGCAGGGGAATGACATCGACACGCCGACCGATGACGTCGCCCAGAAGGATGACCTCAGCCTGCTCATGCCCACAGCCGCCACGGAGGCGACAGCGGAGCAACAAGGCAGCACGCTTTCCAAGACGCCGCTCGTTTATCGCGCGCGTCCGCTCGATGGCATTTGGGCCACCGGCCCCTTCCTTCACAACGGCTCCGTGCCCACCTTGTATCATCTGCTGCTGCCGGAGGACCAGCGTCCCGACTCTTTCCATGTCGGAAGCCGCGAGTTCGATCCGGTCAAGGTCGGCCCCGTCACCACCGAGGGCGAAGGCACCTCTCACTTCAACACCAGTCTGAAGGGCAACTCCAACAAAGGCCACGACTACGGCACCAGCAGCATGACCGATGAGCAGCGCTGGCAGCTCGTCGAATACATGAAGACCCTCTGAAAACGGAGGCGCATCAACGTGAGCCGGTCCCCAGCCGGCCCACCTTCGCTTTCAGCCAGCCCAGCACGCTGCGATCAGGTGCTGCGAGGTAAGGAAACGCATCAGACACGGCCTTCGATGGTTCGTGAATCCCATCGCTGATCCTCGGGCCCGTGTTCCGATTCACCGCGAAGGTGCAAAGCTCGTCCATGAAATCATCCGTCAGCGCACGGCCGCCCACCGCGTCCGAGCGCAGCCCGAGGAGTAAATCCTTCTCGATGCCCAGGTAGCCGGTCCGCGGCGCACTCGTTCGTGCCTGCGCAGAATTGATGATGAGGTGATCCTCCAGCAGCATCGCGGCCAGAGCACCGCGCCGCGCCTCATTCCAGTCCAGTTTGCCATCCGCGGCATCGTAAAGGCGCAGATTGCGCGTGAAGCGCTCCAAGTAAGCCGCACCGCGGGCCGGGTTCACTCGAAAAGGCCGCTCCAGATTGTAGCTGTCCCGCAGTTCCGCATCACCGCGCTGGGAATGCAGCAGGATGTTCGTCACCTCCGCGCGTCCGACACGGTCCAGCGTGGCCGCAACGCCACCGCGCGCATCCAGCGCCACACTTTGGGCCGCGATCGCGACCAAACTCACCGGATGGCCAAACAACGCGTTCAGATCCAGCTCCACCACCAGGCACAGCACATTCATCCGCTTCATCGTGTTCGCTTTGGCCGGTGGACTGATCTTGCCGCCGGAGATCAGCTTTCCCACCCAGCTCGAATTGAAGAAAAACGGGTCCGAACGCAATCCATGGAAGAACAGCAGGCCGCTCGAGTCCGGCCGCGCATCCACCACGTTGATCTCCATCGTGCGTCGCCTTCCGTTTCCCGCATCACAGGTCGCCGTGTGCCGCGCATGATCCTCCGGCGTGTCAAAACGGATGCGGATCATCCGCTCGTCGGTTTCACGCGTTCGCAGCTTCAGCGTTCCCGCGGGTCCCGCTGCCACCGCAGCCTCGCGAAGGAGAAAACGATACTCCACCTGAGAGGAGAAGTGGCTGTCTGAGAGGGCCATCGGGCGCACATTGAGCACCAGCGTCCATCGTCCGG
>JBJONJ010000088.1:0-3636 GCA_046051905.1 Verrucomicrobiota bacterium | reverse complement strand
TTTCGAGGTAGCGGGCGTTTTCCGGCTTCGGGGGGGATTTGACGGGCACCTGCTCGACGATCTCGAGCTTGTGGCCGCCGAGGCCGATGACCTTGCGCGGGTTGTTGGTCATGAGGCGGATTTTCCGCACACCGAGATCGTAGATGATCTGGGCACCGATGCCGTAATCACGCAGGTCCATCGGGAAGCCAAGCTTGAGGTTCGCTTCGACAGTGTCGAGGCCCTGCTCCTGAAGCTTGTAGGCCAGGATTTTGCCGTGCAGGCCGATGCCGCGTCCTTCGTGGCCGCGCATGTAAATGATGACGCCTTTGCCGGCTTTTTCGATGTGCTCCATCGCGGCATGAAGCTGGCTGCCGCAATCACAGCGGCGTGAGGCAAAGATGTCACCGGTGAGGCACTCGCTGTGCACGCGGACGAGCGTGGGCTCGCTGCCTTTGATGTCGCCTTTGACGAGCGCGACATGGTGGATGCCGTCGAGATGGCTCTTGTAGAGGTGCAGTTTGAACTCGCCGTAGTCGGTGGGCATTTCGACGACTTCGATGCGTTCGACGAGCTTTTCGCTCTTCCGGCGATACGCGATGAGGTCGGCGATGCTGCAAATCTTGAGCTTGTGCTTCTTGGCGAACTTTTTGAGGTCCGGCAGACGCGCCATGGTGCCGTCCGGATTCATGATCTCGATCAAAACACCGGCTTCGCGCAATCCGGCGAGCCTGGCGAGATCGGTGGCCGCCTCGGTATGACCGGCGCGGCGCAAAACACCGCCGGGTTTGGCGACGAGGGGATTGATGTGCCCTGGTTGGACGAAGTCCTTCGCCTGCGATTTCGCATCGGCGAGCAGGCGGATGGTGCGGGCACGATCGGCGGCGCTGATGCCGGTGGTGATGCCCTTGGCGGCATCGACGGTGACGGTGAAGGCGGTGGTGAAGGCCTCGCGGTTCTGAGGCACCATGCTTTCGAGGCCGAGGTTCTTGGCGATCTCGCGCGAAACGGGCACGCAGAGCATGCCGGCCCCCTCGCGGACCATGAAGGTGACCATCTCCGGGGTGATCTTTTCCGCCGCGCAGATGAGATCGCCCTCGTTTTCACGATCCTCGTCGTCGGTGACGATCACCATGCGTCCGGCGCGGATGTCAGCGATGACAGCTTCCACGGGATCACAAACCAGTTTGGGGGAGCGGGGCATGGGGGAGATGGGAGAGGGCAGGCGAATCCGGCTGCTCGCCGCGATCACGCGAACTGCGTGTAGAGCTTCAGTTCCGCAATACGCTGGGCGACGTCCAGCGGAGTCACGGTTTGCAGCTTGTGCGTGCTGAAAGCCTCGCAGGTGTAGCTGGCGACGACGCTGCCATGCACGACAGCGGACTTGAGGTCCTCAAAGGTGGGCTTGGTCTTGCCGTGGGCGGCCAGCCAGCCGACGAGGCCGCCGAGGAAGCTGTCGCCCGCGCCGGTGGGATCGAAAACGGAGTGCAGCGGGTAGGCGGAGCAGGAGAAGAAGTGCTCCTTCTTCTCGCCGAAAAGGTAGCTGCCGTGCTCACCGCGTTTCACGATGACGAATTTCGGACCTTTCGCGAGCAGCTTGCGGCCGGCCTCGACGAGGTTGGTGGTGCCTGCGAACTCCTTCGCCTCGCCGTCGTTGATGACCAGCAGGTCGATTCGCTTGAGCACATCATGCAGGCGCTCGTTGGCGATGCTGATCCAGAGGTCCATCGTGTCAGCCGCGATGAAATCCACCGCGCCGCACTGGTCGATCATCTGCATCTGGTTTTCGGGATGCATGTTGGCAGCCACGGCGATCTTGGCCTTCTGGGCCTCTGCCGGGATTTTCACGTTCCAATTTTCCAGCACATTCACGGCCACGTTATGCGTGGTGCGGTTGTTCATGTCCTCGTGATACTCGCCGGTCCAGGTGAAGGAGGCGCCGCTGCTGCGCTCCAGGCCGCTGATGTCCACGCCATGGCTGGAGAGCATTTCGAGGTGCTGCGGCGGGAAGTCGTGGCCGATAATGCCCACGAGATGCACGGGCTTCACAAACACGCTCGCGGCGAGCGCTGCATAGCTGGCGGAGCCGCCGAGCAGGTTTTTCTGCTCATCCTGAGGAGTTTTGACATTATCAAGGGCGACGCTGCCTGCGATGACGACGGACATGAGTGGTTAGGGAAGGTGAAGTGTTTAATTCTTGCCCAGTCGGCGGCATGCTCCTAAATCGAAGCCCGTGCCGGAAAGGGCCGCCGATCTTCGGTTTGCCCCCCGTCCTGTCAAGCAGCACCTCTCCGCCCGCCACCGTCATGCGTCTGAGTCTTTTCTTTCTCATGGTCATCCTCCTGCCGGTGGCGGCAGTGGCTCACGCTTACTACATCGCCTTCCATCGGTTGCCGCTGCTGCGCCAGGAGGTGCTGGACATCCTCGGAAGGGCCGAGGTGCAGTCGCCCAAGGTCGATCTCGCCTTTCTCGACATCGACATCGCGGGCGAGGCACCTTCGCCGGAGGCCCACCGGCAGGTCGTCGAGTCCATCCGCCGAATCGGCCCGCTGCGCCTGAAGCCCGGAGCCGACCGCCTGCATGTGAATGCCAGCGTCAAATCGAGCCTGCACGACAAACGACTGCGCCTCACCGGCTGGCTGCCGGAGGGAAAGGATGTGCAAAAGCTCCAGACCATCCTCAGCGAACTGCGCCCCGATCTGACCATCGACATCACCGACCTCCAGCATGCGCCCGAGGTCCGCTGGCCCGCCGATTTCAAGCCACCGCTCGATGCCGCGAATCCCTTCCTCGGTCCGATTTTGGATCACCTGCGAATTCCGGCGGAGCTGAAAGTCGAGTTCGTGGACGGCACGCTGCGTCTCACTGGCATGCTCCCGGCGGGGGGCATCAAGGAGGAGATCATCGCGGCACTCTCGGGGGACTCTGATGCCTCGGAGATCGATCCTTCGGCCCTGCGTGCCAGCCCGCATGTCAAAGCCGCGCCGTTTGCCAAGAAGAAGGCGCTCGCCGCCTTCCTCGCGAGCTTCTTCGCCGCGCCGCCGCCGCGCAGCTTTGAGATCAAGGACCAGGGGCGTCCCCGGCTCACCGGCATCGCCACGCGGAAGCTCGAAAGCGAGTGGCTCACCCTTCTGCGCCCAGTGACTGGAGCGGCCCAGGTGGACTCGCAGCTCGTGCTGCTGCCCTCCCTCTATCACCAGCCTGGCTACCAGCCGAAATCGCCTCTCGCCCCCGCCATCATCGAGCAACTGCGGGATGTGCTGCAAGGCATGACCATCTCCTTTGAATCCGGCACCAGCATTCCGCCTCTCGATCAGACCAAGCTCGCCGCGCTCGCCCCCTCGCTGCTTGCCGCCGGTCCGGCGCTCGGCCTGATCATCGGCGGTCACCCGGATCCTCTCGGCGATACTGCCGGGGAGCACGCCATGGCCAAGGATCGCGCCGAGGCTGTGCTGTCCTTTCTCATCGAGCAGGGCGTGCCCTCCGCCGACATTACCGCGGTGGCTTTTGAGCCGGTGCCGCCTGGCTCGTCCGCAGCCCCCGCCGTGCCACGAAGCGTCGAAATCCTCGTCAAATAGCAGCCGACCATGCCACTCGACCTTCAATCCCTGTCCACCGACACGCTGCTTTACATGCTGATGCACAGTGGCGTCTTCG
>JBJONJ010000087.1:0-5021 GCA_046051905.1 Verrucomicrobiota bacterium | reverse complement strand
TCACATCGAAGCCGCGCAGAGCCTCGGCGGGATGCTGAACGGCGAGATCAAGCTGCTCGCGGGAGGTCTGGGAAGGATGCGCGATGAAGAGTCGCAAATCGGGCGCGAACTTCGCGACCTCGGCCTTCCAGTTTCCGACGAGTGAGGCTGGGACGATGAGCAGCGATGTAGGCGCGTTCGCCAGAACGCGGGAGTTTGGGGTCTTTGCGGAAGCGATGTCCGCGCTTTGGCAAGCGCGCCTACGGTCGAGCAGCAAAGCAATCACCTGAATCGTCTTCCCGAGGCCCATGTCGTCCGCGAGGCAGGCGCCGAGACCGAGCTGCATCATGAACTTCAACCACGCGAAACCTTGTCGCTGATACGGGCGCAGTGTGGCACGCAGATTTTCGGGTGGTGGAGCTTCGGAGGGCTGGGTGAGCTTTTTGAGCACTTCGGCGAGTTGCTTGCCCGCGATGACATCGCTCCACTCGCTCACGGTTTCGAGCTGCTCAACCTCGGCGGCCGTTTTGGCCTCGCCAAAGCCCGCGAGGAGCCGCATGCCATCGAGAAAGCCAATGCCGCCTTCGCCAGTGGCGTTTTGCACGCGTCGCCAATGCTCCATCACTTGATGGAGTCGCTCGCCATTCACCTCGATCCACTTCCCGCGCAGCGAAACGAGGCCGGTGTCGGCGCTGAGGAGCTTTTCGAGCTCCGCAGGCGTCAGCGGCTCGCCATCGAGGCTTTGCTCGATCTTGAAGCTCAGCAGCGTGCCGGCATGCAACGAGGTCTTCTTCGGTGCATCAATGGTGACGGCGACGGTGGGCCGCGTGGTCTTGCCGGCCTTCCACCAGTCCGGCAGCTTCATGATGATGCCGCTTTCCTGAAACACGGCGGTCTCACGCAGCACGCGATACGCCTCCTGAGGCGACATCGCCATCGGTTGGAAGAGTCGCTTCGACTCCAGCCATTCGCGGAGGAGCTTCGATTTGTCCGCGGCGAGCCTCACGGGCTCCAGCAGGGCATTGAGCGCCGTTTGATCCTTTTGCCCGGCATAAAGCTGAAGCGCCCGCGCCAGCGGCAGATGCTGCGGCTGGCCGGTGGCGCTGAGTTTCTCCGTAAACGTCGCCAGAAACGCAAAAGGCCGCTGCGTGTCTGTCTTGTTCTCCGCGAGGTGAAAGCTCACTCGTCCGACGACATGCCACGCCGGGCATTCCTCGCGCAACCAAGCCTCGACACCCTGCGTGGCGATCTGCGCGATGTGCGCCGCGAGATCGAGCCACCATCGGTCCAGCACCTCCGCCGTGACATGCTCCGCGCCGATGAAGGGTGGCATGGTGGCGAGAAAGGCCACTCGTTCCTCCAAAGAAGGCACCGGAAGCTGATCGGTGTTTTTTGTCTGGCATAACCGCGTAAACAACCGCTGCGCCCACTCCCTCAGCCATCGAAACGGCGGCTCCAGCTCCGCCTCATGCAACTCGGCCGCCAGCAACTTCAGCAGCGACGCTGTGCCATCACACCCGCTCATCTTCCGCTCCACCGACGACTCCGCCGCGCCTTCCAGCGTGAGGATTCCTTCGGGGGTGATGACGGGGGTGAGCATGGTGGAAAGCCATAGCCTGCCTCACCGGTTTGTCCGCTTCGAGTTGAGCGGGAGCTGCTACTCCAGGGCTTTGATCTTGAGGTTGCGATACCAAACTGGAGCCTGCGCCTTGCCATGGAGGCCTTGCAGACCGATCGGGCCGCGACGAGAAAAGTCCTTGAGCGCTTGTTTGAACTTGTTCGGCGTGCCGTCGGGGTTCTTGCCTGCTTCGGGCCATTGATCGAGGTTCGCGTCGATGATCGTCTCGCCGTTCAACACCACGATCACCTTCGGCCCTTGGCAGGTGATGGTGTAGCGGTTCCATTCACCCACTGGTCTGGCGGCGTTCTTCTTGGGCGGCATCGCGTCGTAGATGGCACCCAGCATGCCATACTTGCTGCCGTCGGCGCTCTCGTGGACCTGGATCTCCAGCGCGGCGAGCACGTTCTTGATGTCGCCGCTGCGCAGGAAGACACCGCTGTTCGATTCCTTGGCCACCTTGAACTCGATATCGAGAATGAAATCGGCATATGAGTCCTTGGTCCACAGCGTGTCGTGGTTCTTCGCCACGAGCTCTTTGCCATCGAACTGCCATCCTGAGGCGTCCATTGCATTCGAAAGATCCGCGGCAAACAAATCCTTCCAGCCGGTGGTGTCCGGGTGATCCGCGGAAAACAGGAAGGACGAGGTGAGGGCGAGCAGGGTGACGAGTCGTTTCATGGGGCGCAGGGAACGTCGGCAGGCGGCCCGTTTTTCATCGAACCCGGCCGGCCAAAAACCCACCAGGAGCGCCTTTGCGCTGGCAGTCACGCGCAGCTGGTGTCACGAACAGCCCATGCTCCTCCGCCTTGGCTGCCTCCTTTTCGCCTTCTCCTCCTTCGCCGCCGACTTCAAGGCAACGAATGCTGGTATCGAGGTCGGCGCTGGCAGCTTGGGGACCTTTACGCTGACCTACCCGGAGTTTGAGCCTGCCCATAAAATCATCGAGGTGAAGCCGGCGGCAGCGAGCGCCATGGTCAGCTACGAAGGAGGGGCGCAGTGTGTGATCTCGGCGGGGAAAGATGAAATCATCGCCCTCTTCAGCCAGGTGCCTGCCAATGTGAAGTCGTGGAAGATGACGGCGCTGATCGACATCGGCTTTGCGAAAGGTGGCTCGTGGCGCATTGCGGACAAGGAGGGCGCTTTTCCGGCCGAGAAGGCCTCGCCCCCACACATGGCGAGTTTGAACGGGACCACGTTTTCGATCAAAAACGCACAGGGGCAAAGTTTGAGTATCCAGACACCGGAGTTCGCGTTTCAGCAACTCACGGACAACCGCGAATGGAACTGGGCGGTGTATCACTGGCAGTTCATCGTGCCGTGGATGCCGGATCGCGTGACAGCGAAGATCAAGGTGACCTCGGATCTCGCGTCGGTGACGAAGCTGATCGATCCCTTCGGCCAGAGCTTGAAGGATGTGTTTCCGAACAAGCTGAAGTCGCTCGACGAGCTGAAGGCCGATGTGGAGGCGGACAAGGCCTATTATGCGGGCATCGAGACGCCGAAGCTGGATCGCTTTGGTGGTCTGCCGGGCAGCGGCGAGGCGCTGGGGCTGAAGAAGACCGGCTTTTTTCATGTGGAGCAAAAAAGCGGCAGATCGTGGCTGGTCGATCCAGATGGGAATGTGTTCTTCCACCTCGGCGTGTGCGGTTTTGCGCCGAATGACGACTACACCTATGTGAAGGGCCGCGAGGGCATTTATGAGTGGCTGCCGAAGCTCGACAGCGAATACCGCAGCGCCTTTCGCGAGGGCAACTCGGACCATTTTTCATTCTACATCGCGAACGTGATCAAAAAGTTCGGAGCGGCGCACGACGACGAATCACATGCCAAGCGGATGATCAGCCGGGTGACGAAATGGGGCTTCAACAGCATCGGCGCGTTCAGTCCGGTGCCGAAGGCCGCTTTTCCGTATGTGGCGCATCTGCCGACCAACGAATGGGAAGGCGTGAAGCGCATCCCGGGAGCGCATGAGGTGTGGGACACGTTTGATGCGGCCACTGCGGCGAAGATCGCGGAGAACATCGCCCGCGAAGTGCCGGCGCGTGCGCAGGACCCGATGCTGATCGGCTGGTTCATCGTCAACGAGCCTCGCTATGACGAGCTGCCGCGGGTGATTCCATCGCTCGATGGCACGCATGCTTGCAAGCGTGAACTGGCGACCGCTTTGAAGACGAAATACAGCACGGTGGAGGCCTTCAACACCGCGTGGCAGGCCTCAGCAGCCTCGTTTGAGGCTTTGATCGATCGCGGGCTCGCGGTGACGACGGACGCGGCGAAGGCGGACGTGAAGGCTTTTGTCGGCACCTTCCTCGAAAACTACTTCGCGCAGATTGAGAATGTGTTTCGCCGGCATGACGCGAATCACCTGCTCATCGGCAGCCGCCTGCAGCCGATCACCATCGAGGACGAGCAGCTCTGCCGCATCATGGGCCGCCATCTCGATGTCGTGAGCTACAACTATTACACCTTCGGCGTCGATACGGCCGCGCTGAAGCGCTATCACGAGTGGACCGGCGGCAAGCCGATGATGCTGAGCGAGTTCTTTTGGGCGTCGCCGAAGGACAGCGGCCTCATCGGTGGTCGCGAGGTCAGCTCGCAACGCGAGCGCGGGCTCGCGTATCGGAACTACGTTGAGCAAAGTGCCGCGCTGGGCTTCGTCGTCGGCATCGAGTGGTTCACACTCGTCGATCAGGCAACGACCGGACGCTGGTTCAGCCAATACAACGGCGAAAGCTACAACACCGGTCTGCTGAGCGTGGCGGATCGACCTTGGAAGGACATGCTGGCGGAGATGATGAAGACGAACCACTCGATCTACGACCTGCTGCTTGGAAAGCGCCCGCCGTTTGCGTGGGATGATGCGCGGTTTCGTGGGAAGTAAGTCACTTCCTCTCTGCGACCATCAGCCGCGTCCACGGACCATCGCTGACGTTGTAGTAGATGCGTTTCCCGTCGGCGCTGAAGACGGGATGCGGATCATTGCGACGCCAGGATTTCGCGCCCTTGCTTTGGTCAAAGCTGTGAAGGAGCGCCCATTTCCCGCCGCGCATGTCGGCGACCATGATGCCCCACTCCTTCGGCCGACCACCCGCGGGCTCGCTGTAGCCATCGGTGACCATCAGCAGGCCGTCGGGGCTCACGGAGGGATGCGAGCCTCGCAGGTTCGGCACGTCCTTGAGCTTCGTGTAGCGGGCGGGCGAGCCGATGTCGGTATCGAAGATGATATTGCCCATTTCAAAGATATGGCGCGAGTCCGGATGCCATGCGGGATGCCCCCACTGCTGGCGAAACCACTTCATCTGCGCGGTTTCGAGCTCGAAGCACACACAGCCCTGGCGATGGCTGGCGCTTTTTGACATGTAATCGTCTCCGCCGTTGCCCGCGGCGATTTTGAAGAAGGCACGCTTCAGATCCGGGCTGA
>JBJONJ010000086.1:0-13241 GCA_046051905.1 Verrucomicrobiota bacterium | reverse complement strand
CAACGATCTCACCAAAAACGGCGTAGGCACATGGACACTCAATGCCACCAGCACGATCGCGGACGACATTCTCGTGAACGCTGGCACGCTGAACATCAACGCCACCCAGGCTCCGGGCGATGACATCGTCATCACGAACGCGGGGACCATCGTGAATATCAACGCCGTCAACGCCCATCAAGGGGACGACCTTTTCATCCGCAACGGCGCTGTCGTGAACCTCGGGGTGAATGGTGCTCTGGGTGCCGGCATGGATGCTCTCAATATCGCTGAAAACGCCGCTGCAGCTGCCACGGCCACGCTCGATTTGAGAGGCTTCACGAGCACGGTGACTACCGCCACCACCATCGGGTTTGAAAACAGCGCCGCCGGCGAGATCGTGAGCAGTACGGGGAACGGTACACTCACTTCCGGCAGTTACGTCGTGCGTCACGGCGCGGTGGCCTCTTCGGTCACGCTTGCTGGTGCTGGCGGGGTGACGAAAAATGGAGCGGGTATCTTTACCCTGAGCGGCTCCGGTACCTTCACAGGAGCCTCCGTCGTCACGGAAGGCCAGTTGGTGCTGGATTATAGCACGAATAACACCAGCAAGATCGCCGCCGCGGCAGGGCTGACCATCGGTGGCGCAGCCACTGACGAGAACCCCACACTGACAATCAATGGCAATTCATCGGCTGCCACCACGCAGGCATTTACGGTGCTTACGCTTAGCCAGGCCAGCGGCAACCTCGTCGTCAACAGCAACGGCGGACAGGCGGCAAATCTCAACTTTACCACGATCACTCGCAACTTCGGTGCAACGTTGGACCTCACCCTTCCTACCGTCGGCTCGGTGACCACCACTCAGCCCCTTACAAACGGCATCGTTGGCGGCTACTTCACCCTTGGAAGCGGCGCTTCATTCGCCACCAAGGACGGTGCAAATGCCATCCAGCCGCTGGTTCCGACGACCAAAAATGATGTGACGACCTGGGTGCTTGCGGACAATGTGACCGACGGCGGTACCGGCTTTACCGGTACAGCGACGGGTATCACTGGTGTGAACAGTCTCACTTACTCGGGTGCGGCGGCAGCCGTCAATTCCGCAGGCGTCATCGGTTTGAACAGCGGCGGCATCCTTGTCACCTCCACTTCAACGGGTTCTTCGCTCACCGGGGGAGTTCTCACCAGTGGCCTTTTTGACGTGGTTGTTCATCAGTATGCAGCAGGTGATTTCACCCTCGCCTCTGCCATTCGCGGTGCCAATGCCATCACCAAAACAGGCTCCGGTGCGCTGGTGCTGTCTGGAACGAACACGGCCAATGGCGCGGTGAACATCACCGAAGGGCTCGTCAAGGCATCCGGTGGCAGAGCCATTGGCGATACGGCCACAGTCAGCTTCAAGGATGTGGCTGGGTCCGGGCTGCAATTGCTGACGAGCGAGACGGTCGGCAATATTTCCGGCGGCGCCGCGACGGGCGGCGGTATCGCCTTGGGTAATAACACGCTGACGATCAATGCCACGGCAAATGCAACCTACTCCGGTCTTATCACCGGTGGTGCGAGCAGCGCTCTGGTGCGAAATGGTTCGTCCGGCGTTGGTAACCTGCTGCTCACCGGCGCATCGGGAGCAGGATTCACCGGCACAGTGACCATCAACGGAAGTCTCTTCTATCTCGAAGGTCTGGGCAGCCTGGATGCAAGCAGCATCACGGTGAACAAAGGAGGCTCCTTCCTTATCAGCAACAATGGCACCACCCGTTCAGCTACCCGCCTGCCTGACACGGCGTCCATCATCCTGAACTCTGCGGACGGAGCATGGAATACTGAAACAAGGCCCAGCGGCCTGTCTGTCCGCACCGATCAAAATGCGACGACCAGCGAGACGATCGGTGTTTTGTCCTTCGCCTCCGGTGCCAGCTATTTCCGCGGTGATGCCAGCGGCACTACGGGCGTCGCTGGAATCCTTGCGAGTAATTTCACCCGTGCTAATAACGCCACACTCGATGCTCGCGGACGTGCGTTGGGCGGTTCCGCGGGGGACCGCAACCAGCTGCGCATCGCCGATGCCACCAATCAAACCGCGTTCATTTCTACTCTCGTCGGCGGCGGTGGTGCCGCTGGCACGAAGAATGTTTCCATCGTGCCGTGGATGTTCGGGGAATCGACCTCCGCCGGCCTTGCAGATGCAAACATGGGCAACTCTCTTGTCACTTATGTTTCTGGGGCCGGTGTTCGACCTCTCGATCTGGCCACCGAATACAATACCTTCGGCGGTACACCCGTGGCGACGGATAACATTCGTGAGTCGCTTCCCGCCGATTTGACCAGTCTGGCTGGCACCACCATCAACTCCTTGGTGGTCAACAACAGCAACACGGCCTCAGGAACCGTCAACGTCTCCGGCACGGGCGCTGGACAAACACTGGCCGTCACATCCGGCACCATGCTTTTCACCGCCACAACAGCCGTTACTGGCACGCCCGCCATGGGAGTCTCGCTGGGCGGATTTGACGCTGGCATCACCGTCGGCGGCACGAACGAGTATGTGGTTTTTGTCCAGAACCCGACTTCCGCTGCAGCTGGCGGCACCGTCACGGCGACGATCTCCTCGCCGCTGACCTCGACCGCCGACATCACCAAGTCTGGCCGTGGCGTCCTCGTGCTTTCCGGCACAAATACCGCAGGTGGTGCCACCAAGAAAACCACCATCAATGAAGGCACCCTCGAAATCTCCAGTCTGGCCAACATCGGCGGAGCCGCCGGCAATCTTGTTTTTGCCGGAGGCACACTCCGTCTCGGAACGACTCTGACCAACGACATTTCCACACGCACGATCAGCTTCCTGCAAGGTGGTGGCTCCATTGATACGAATGGAATCAATCTCACGCTCGCAAACAGCATCGGCGCAGGCAGCATCGGCTCCTTGACCAAGACGGGTGCTGGCAATCTCACCGTCAATGCCGCGATGACTCACACAGGCGGCACGATCGTCGCCAGCGGCACGCTGGCCGCCGGCATCGCGAACATGGTGCCGGTGACGAGCAATCTCACCGTCAATGGCGCCGCGGCCATTCTCGATCTCGGTGGCTTTAATCAAACCGTGAACACATTCACGCTAGGCAACGGCACCGTCAATGGAACGGCCACGGTCACGGCTTCCGATTATCAGCTTCAGGCAGGCACAGTGAGCGGTGCCGTGGTTCTTGCGGGGTCGAATGCTTCCGTGGGTATCACCAAGACGACGGCGGGCACGGTGGCACTGAGTGGTGCGCATACTTTCACGGGGCCGGTGGTGATTCAGGCCGGTTTCCTGAGTGTCGATCAGATCGCCGATGCCAATGGCACGTCGAGTTCACTCGGCGCACAGGCCAATGCCATCGACGGAGCACTTCAAATTGGTCTCGGCGCGAATACGGCTGGCATCACCTACACTGGCTCCGGCCAGACGGCGAACCGTCAGATCGCGCTCACTGGCACGACTGGCTCGGCTACGATTGCTGCAAGTGGCACTGGCGCTCTTGATTGGGCGGGTGCTGTCACGTCGGTCGAGTTTGGCACCAAGGCGCTTGTTCTTCGCGGCATCTCGGCCTCTGGAATCGTGAACAAACTGACGGCGGGCATCACGGAGACGCTCGGCTCGGTCGGCATTCAGAAGCTCGACTCCAACGTGTGGCAGATCGATACAGCATCGAACTACACAGGTCCGACTCAGATCGACGAAGGCACCCTGCGCATTGGTTCAAACAACATTATGCCTGCCACCACCGCCGTCCGCCTCGGCAACGGCACCACCGCAGGTGTTTTCGACCTCAATGGCTTCGATCAGACCATCGGTAGCCTCACAGCCTCCACCAACAGCACCACCGCCACCAATCAGATCCTCGTCACCACGGGCAAGACGCTCACCATCAATGGCGCGGTCACCCTCGGGGCGAACGTGGATGTCTCCACCACCCTCGTCACCGCCTCTGGCGGTGGAGCCATCGTGGTCAACAGCGGTGGAGCGAACTTCCAGGTCGGGGGGGCCACAGGCGGCACGAATGAAAACACCGCCTCGGTGGATTTCAGCGGCCTCGATTCCTTCACCGCCAACCTCGGTGCCGGCACTTTCCGTGTTGGTGATGCGAACACGGCGAGTGGCACGGCGGCACCTGCCACCATGAAGCTTGCGGCCACGAATACGATCACTGCAGCAGCCATCCGGATTGGTGACGGCAGCGGCTTCGGTAACAACCACACGCTCACCTTGGGCTCCGGGGTCAACACTCTCAACGCAGACACTCTCAATGTCGGCTCTGCCGGTGCCAATATCCGCTCCAGTGGCACGGTGAATTTTGATGTGGCTGACACCACAGGCACTGTTCAGGTTCGTGCCTCGGATGGCATAGGTCGAGCCACCATCAATATGGTTAATACCAGCGGCAACACCGCTGCCGACATGGACTCCACCGTCAATCTCACGGGCCACACCGCCAACATCCTCGCCAGCACCCTCACCATGGCCACTCGAACCACCGGCACGGGTGTAGCCACTGCCGCGCTGACCTTCGACCAAGGCACGCTGGATGTCACCACCCTCAACATGGCCTCCCGCACTGGCGCAGGCAATGGTTCGGCTACCTCCACCGTCACGCTCGGTGACAGCGCCGCTCCCGGATCGCCCACCACCACCATCGGCACCGTGAACATGGCGGTGAACACCTCGGCGGGCGGCACCGTGACCTCCAACATGATCATCACCGGTGGCACCGTGAACATCGGCACCGGTTCCGGCACCGCCATCAACATGGCCAATGCCTCCGCGAGCCGCACCGCCGTCTCCACCATCAATCTCACTGGAGGCACCCTCTCCGTCACGGGCAACATCGCCCGCACCGGAGGCGCTGGAACCGAAACGGTCACCATCACCGTGAACGGCGGCTCGCTGAACATGAATGGCAATAGCATCGGCACGGCAGCCGCTCCGATCACCCTCCAGGCTCAGTCCGGCACGAACACCATCACCGGCCTCGCCGAGCTCAACGGCGGCGGTGTGCTCACCAAATCCACCACCGGTGCTCTCAGTATGGGAGATGGCAATACCTACACCGGCGGCACGCTTGTTTCGGATGGCACGCTGCTTGCCACCAATTCCACCGGCTCCGCCACGGGTTCTGGTGCAGTCACCGTCGCCGCCGCAGGCACTCTCGGTGGCACGGGTTCCATCATCGCTGCTTCTGGCAACAACATCACCATCAATGGCACTCTGGATGCTGGCATGCCCACGTCTTCCAGCGGCTCGGCGCTCGCTCTCACCGTGGGTGGCGCGGGTTCCCTTGCCCTGAGCGGCACCACCCTCTTCCAGCTCTTCACCAACGACAACCTGGGCACGCTCAACGGCGTCAGCGCCTCCGATCGGGTGGTCGTGAATGCGCCAAACTGGTCCAATGTGGTCTTTGGCGGCTCCAGCAGCCTCACCATCACCACGGGCCTCACCGCCACCACCTTTGTCGCCGGCGACTCATGGAGAATCTTCGACTGGACGGGAGTCGCCGCAGGCACGGCTCCTCTTCAGGGCACGAATGGCTTCAATTCCATCATAGCTCCCACCCTTGATGTGAATCTCGACTGGGACTACAGCAATCTGTTCACGACGGGCACCATCTCGGTCATTGTGGTTCCGGAGCCTTCCCGAGCCCTTCTCCTCATGCTCGGCCTTCTTGGCCTCATGATGCGCCGCCGCCGCAACTGAAGCCCGAGGCTGGTTTTCAGTTTTTAGTTCCCAAAAATCCCATTTCAGTGCAAAACGCTCCGCTGGCTCTAGCGGGGCGTTTTGCACTTTCAGCACACAACCCGCGAAAAACGCCCATTTCCCTCGTTTAACCACGCTCTCACCATCATGAACACCACCCAAACCACCCGCCGCACCTTCGTTCGCGGCACTGTCGCCGGCGCGGCCAGCCTCGCCGTGCTTCCCTCCTACTCCGCCCCCATCGGCGCGAATGACGACGTCCGCGTCGCGGTCATCGGCTTCAATGCTCGTGGTTCAGGTCACATCTCCAGCCTCCTCGGCATCAAAGGCGTGCGCCTCGTCGCCCTGTGCGATGTGGACAACAAGGTGATGGAAAAGCATGTCGCCGCCCTCGCCAAGAAAAACATCACCGTGAAGCAATACAGCGACTACCGTGAATGCTGCGCTGACAAGGAGATCGACGCCGTCACCATCGCCACGCCGAACCACAGCCACACGCTCATCGCCATGACCGCGATCGCCAATGGCAAGCACGTTTACGTCGAGAAGCCCGTCTGCCACAACATGTGGGAAGGCCGCAAACTCGTCGAAGCCGCCGCCATCGTCGAAAAGAAGGGCCAGGTCGTTCAGCACGGCATGCAGCGCCGCTCCTCCCCCGGCTGGCAGGCCGCCATGGACTACATCAAGTCCGGAGCCATCGGCAAAGTCCAGCTTTCCCGCGGCATCAATTTCAAAGCCCGCAAATCCATCGGCAAAGTCGCCGCCCCCACCCAGCCGGATGCCGCTGGCCGCCTCGCAGGCACCTTCCGCGATACCGGCGGCAAGCCGCAGATCGTCGATCTCGATTACAAGCTCTGGTCCGCCCCGCGTCCGGTCATGCCCATGCAGCGTGAGCAGATGCACTACGACTGGCATTGGCAGTGGGCCTACGGCAATGGCGACATCGGCAACCAAGGACCGCATCAGCTCGATGTCGCCCGCTGGGGCCTCGGCAATCCGGATCTCCTTCCGAAGCGCGTCATGAGCTTCGGCGGCCGCTGGGGCTATGATGATGATGGCGAATCCGCCAATAACCAGCTCGCCTTCTACCAGTGGGCCGAAGGTGCCCCGATGCTCTTCGACAACCGCGGCCTTCCCATGAAGGACATGAACTGGGCCAAGGGCTACGAGCCCGTCTTCCGCATCAACGGCAAGACCGGCGCACCCCGCATCGGCAATGTCATCCATTGCGAAGGCGGCTTCGTCGCCGAGTCCAAGGCCTACGACAACGATGGCAACACGCTCACGAAGTTTGAAAACTTCGACGAGGGCAAGGACCACATGAAGAACTTCATCGACAGCGTCCGCGCCGGCAAGCTGGTCAACAGCAATCTCCACGTCGCCCACGGTTACCACGCCGCCGCGCTCGCCCAGCTCGCCAACGTTTCCTACCGTCTCGGCAAGCAGATCAGCAATGCCGAGGTCCAGGAGCGTCTCGCCGCCGACAAAGCCGGCCAGGAAACCCTCGCTGACTTCATCGCCAACCTCGAAGCCAACAAGATCGACCTCGCCGCTGAAAAAATCAGCGCCGGTCCATGGCTCGACTTCGATCCTGCCACCGAGAAGTTCACCGGTGAATTCGCCGCCGAGGCCAACAAGCTCGCCACCGACGACTACGCCGCCGGTTTCGAGCTGCCCACCATCAGCTAAACCGTGAGGCAGACACTTCTGTCTGCCCTCTTCGGCCTCATCCCTCCCGCGGAGCCGACCCCTCAAAAGGTCGGCTCCGTCCTTTTCCGCCTTCATCATTCGGATTTCCTTGTTCGAGATTCGATATTCACTCCCTTGCCTCTCGCCGCGCGACATGATACTCACCGGGCCGCCTTTCCCATGACTCCCAACCAGATTCTCTCCGCCATCGGCCCCGAAATGCAGATGCAGCTCATGCGCTACATGCAGGACGACCAGCGCCCCGCCTACAAGGCCATCATCAACACCCTCGCCCCGCAGCGCAAACTGCGCCCCTCCTTCATCTACGAGAAATCGAAGGAAAAGCAGGGTGCCTGGCTCCTCGACCAGCTTCGCATGCGCACCAACGAAGGCGTCACCGAGCAGATCTTCCAAATCTGGCTCCTCAAAGGCAAGGCTGACATGCTCACCACCTTCCTGGATGGCGTCGGCATCTCCCACGATGGCAAAGGCGAGATCACCGAACTGCCTGCCGAAATCGCCGACGACAAGGCCGAAGCCGCCGTCGCCGCTCTCGTGGCCGCCCATCCGGCGAAGCATGTCGCTCTTTACCTGACGATGTTCCAGACCCAGCGCCCTGGTGGCTGGGCCTCGCTCACCAAGGCGATTGATGCCCGTCCTGAACTCAAGCTGGCTTGATTCCGTTTACTTTTTGGCCACCACCCGCACCCGGATGGGATTGGACCACACGATGAAGGTCGCGTCTTTCGGCGCGGCCTTTGTCGTTTGATCCTTCACAGCCTTATCAGCCTCCGTTTTGGCTTTTTCGGCGGTTTTGACGAGTTCAGCAGCTTTCGGTGATTTGTCGGCTTTGGCCTTTGCGAGCGCTTCCGCTGCCTCTTTGGCCTTCTTCTCGGCTTCGGCCAGTTCTTCGAGATTTCGACGCACTTTCATCTTCGCCGGCCCTTGAAGGATGAATCCGTATTCACCCGCTGCGAGCTTCAGTGTCTTCGCATCGAGCGTGAATTTGCCCACGGCGGCCTTGGCCGGGATGTCGGCCTCCGGAGCCTTCGCCGCGTCGGTCAAACCGAGTGCCTTGAGCTTAATCGCATCGGTGAACTCCGCGTGACGCGTTACCTTGAGCGCGATCTCCAGTTTTCCTTCCGCCGGCACTTCGAGGATGTCGGTCTTCTCGGTCACGATCAGCGCGGGTGTGCTCAAACTGCTCACGCCGATGGCCGGCGGACCGCTTTGACGCGTTAAGAGCACCTCACGCGCCGCGTCCTTGGCCTCAAAGCAAACATAAGCCGACTCCGGCAGGCTGCTCACGACGCCCGCATCCGTCGGTGTATCCGCCGCGGCCTGAAACGCGATGTAACCGAGCGATTGCCCTTTGCCGATGAAGCCGCCGAGGCTCGTCACACCGGCCGGGAGCTTGTTCGCCTTCAATTCGATGCCCTCGCTAAAAGTGTTCCGGTTTTGCACCGCCACTTCCAGCGCATGAATGCCGCCGCGCAGCACATTCGCAAAACCCATCTCGCCCGTCTTCGCATTTGCCGCTTTTGGAAGCAGTGTGTTCATCGCGATGAGGCGTTCCGAGCCTTTTTCAGCCACGTGCAGCTCAAAAGGCAGCGCCGTGGCGAAGTTGTCGTTCAGCGTGATGCGAAACGTGCCGTCCGCCTTCGCCTCGAACGTATACAACGGATCACGGTTCTCCAGTTTGACCAACCCGGGGGCCGGAGCTAACACCGGCGCGTCCGCCACCTCCGCCTGCGCCGTCGTGCTGCCGTCTGCTTTGAGGTTCTCGATCACCAGATGCGGGTCCGTCGCATGCCCGAGCTGATGGGAGAGCACCTGAATCACGAAACGCTGCCCCGCTTTGAAAGGCAGATCAAAGCTGTGGATTCCCGCGAAGGAGCCTTTCACCGTTCCACCGATGGAGATCGGTCCGATCGGGCCGATCTGTCCGACCGGCGGCACCGAATCACCCAGCACCACCCGAAAAGCATAATCATCTCCCGTGCGGTGCATCAGCTCATGCAGCCGCAGCCGGTAGCTGCCATCGGCAGGCGCGGTGAAAACCAACGTGCCATTTTTCATCCTCGCCACTTCACGACCTTGCAGGTCAGTCACGGCTCCGAGAAGCTCGGTGCGCGTGTCAAAACGATGTCCCTCAAAGCTCGCGGTGATCGCCTGGCCCTTTTTCGCCTCAATCGTGAACCACTGCGGCGTCGTGGCCTTGAACGTGCCCTGAATCGCATCGCCGAGCTTCACCGGCTGCGCCTTGTCCGGCTTCACATTCGTGCCGGCACTTTCCACATTCGTGTGGTTGCTCAGCTGAAACACCCGTGGGTTGCTCACGCCGTATCGACCGACAAAACGCAGGTCATGCAGCCCTGGCTTCAAATCCGCCGGCAAGGCCAGCGCCGCCTTCGTCACTGAAGAGATGGGAATCGAGCGATCCCCGATCATGACCGCCTTTGGCCCGTCCAGGTCCGTCCCGCGGAGCGTCAGCTCCACACTTGTTCCCGGCTTTCCACCCAATGGCGAGATGCTCGTGAGCACGGGTGAAGGGAAAATTGCCTGGGACCACGCGGAGCCGCCAAGCATGAACAACGAAAGCAGGAAACAGGGAAACCTCATGCCAGACATACGCCGCCAAGGAGTCATCTCCTGCGCGCCGTTAGTTTCTAGGTCCAGGAATCTTTTGCGGCACCTTGGGCTGCGGCATGGCGTCCTTGATGCGCTGGTCCGGCGGGATGCCGAGCCAGTTTTCGACGTTCTTGAGATGCTCAATCACGCCGGGCGTGTTCATGCCGCGGTCGTATTCTTTCTTGAGGATGGCGTAGGCCTTGCGCCAGGCGTCCGGGTTGTTCGGCGCCTGCGCATACGCAAAGGCGGCGAGGTGCAGGGTGATGATGGGAGCGCCATGCTTGCGGGCCTCCAGGTAGGCGTCACCGGCTTTCGCCATCTCGTAGCTGCGGCGGAAGTAGATGTCCGCGAGGCGTTCCCAAAGACGCGGATTATTGGGTGAGAACTGGAGGCCTTCGAGCAGGATGGCGATGCCACGATGGACATGCTCGTGGAATAGCTGGCCGCGGATTTCATTGTTGCGGGCATCGCTCTTGTCCCGGTTGTAGAGGTAAAAGCCGGCGGCGTTGTAGGCCATGTGCCACGCGGCTTCGTCCCAGTAGGTGGCATTGCGTGGCTGGAGTCGTGTGACGATGCGGTAAAGGCTGTCCACCTGCGCCCAGTTCACGCGTTTGAATTCGGTGTAGGCGCGGAGCTGTAACATGCTGGCTACCAGACCCCGCACGCCGCCGAGAATCGCGGCCAGGCCGCTCTGGCCCATGCTTTCCACGGCGCTGACGGAAACGGGCTCGTCGATGAGCTTTGCAGTTCGCAAGTCATGTGTCACACGCTGTTCCAGCGGCAGCTTCACCACACCGAGGATCAAAAGAACGGCGAGAGCCTGGAGTTTCCGCTTCATAGCTCCTTCTCCACGAATAGCAGATGGGCGATCGTCATGTAGCCGCACACATACATCGCGGCGATGCCGGTCATGTCGAGCACGGCGGACCAGGAGACGCGTGCACCATTCACCACGCCATCGACGATGTCGAACTGCGCCAGATCTGGGAAAACAATCGCCAGCGCCAGCGCGGCGAGACGCTCGGCATTGCCGCTAAGGTAGGGATGGAAGAAAAACTCGCGCAGCAGATGCTCGCCATGGCCGATGATCACCGCGCAGAAGGACACGACGATGGTGAAGAGTGTGGAGCTGGCGATGCACGCCAGCACCAGCGCCATCGTGGTAACGACGGAGGCCTTCAAAAAGATCGCGAACACCGCCCAGTGCATGTCCCAGGTAAGTCCCTGCCTGGCCACGATGGCCTTCACTCGCTCGATGGTCTCCGGCGTGGCCTGGCCGTCATACTCCAGTGCCCGCAGCGCATCCTCCATCACCATGCCCTGTCGCGTGTAGATGACCAGGCTGAGCACGAGGTCCATGATCAGTAGGCCGCCACCGATGAGCAGCATCACGCCGAGCAGTTTTCCCAAGAGGTAGTCAAAGCGTGGCACGGGCTTGGAGAGGATCGTGTAAAGCGTGCGGTCCTCCATGTCCTTCGGTAGCAGCAGGGCGGTGGACACGATGCCGATGACGATGCTGAAGATTTGCAAAGCGCCGAGGGACACCGTTTTGATGAGGCCGAGCTGCTGCTCGGGATTGATCACCGAAAAGGCAAAACCCGCGCCCACGACGAGCACGCAGAAGAGCACGAGGAAGAAGAGGATCTTCATCCGCACGAGCTGCGTCACGGTGGCGAGCGCCAGCGTCCACACGCGGGCGATTTTCAAAGCGATGCCGGAAGGTTGGATCGTGGCCGGGGTCATGATTTTTCGTCCGTGGCCTCCAGGAAGAGTCGTTCGAGCGTGGTGCGTGGTTTACCGCTGCTCAGGAGCTTCGCTCCGCCGCCGCTGGCCTTCACGAGCTGCTCGATTTGAGCCAGCAGAGCGGCGCTGGCATTTTCCAAGGTGATTTCCGTCTGGTTCTCCACGGCGGTGAGATCATCGAGGCGGCCTTCACGCACCATGTTGCCATGCGCCATGATGCCCACGCGATCACACACCTCCTGCATCTGCTCCAGCAGGTGGGAGGTGACCAGCACCGTGAGGCCCCGCTGCTTCATTTCGAGGATAAGATCGCGAATCTTCCGCGAGCCTGCGGGATCGACGCCTGCGGTCGGTTCATCCAGCACGAGCAGCCTGGGATCGTGAATCAAAGCCTGCGCCAGCCCGAGCCGTTGCAGCATGCCTTTGGAAAAACCGCCCACGCGGCGATCCGCTGCTGATTCGAGGCCGGTGAGCTTCAGCATGTCCTGCGCCCGATCTTTGAGGTTTTGGCCGCCGAGGCCGCACAGGCGACCGTAAAACAGCAGCGTCTCCAGGCCGGTGAGGTGCTTGTAGAAATACGGGTTCTCCGGCAGGAAGCCCACATCGCGGCGGCTCGCCACGTCCGTGCTCGATTTGCCAAAGATGCTCGTCTCTCCCTTCGTGGGTGCCAGCAGGCCGAGGATGGCCTTCATCGTCGTCGATTTGCCGCTGCCATTCGGCCCGATGAGGCCATACACCTCGCCCGCCTGCACTTCAAAGCTCACGTCCTTCACCGCCGTGAACGAACCCTTCACCAAGGTGCCTTTGAAGACCTTGGTGAGGTGGCGGACGGAGACGGCTGGGACGGTTTCGCTCATGCGGAGGGTTGCGGGCCGCATTGGATGGCGAGGAAATGAACGGCGGCAAGATTTGACAATGAATCGTCACCCTTGGGCCTTCGAATTCATGAGTAAGTTGCCAAACTTATGCGCCAGCCAAATGCAGCCTGCCCTTCATCTTTTCTATCTTTGCGCGATTGAAATTCATGCTTTTCGTGCCCTCAAAAGCCAAGCAAGTAAGGCAACTCCCGCCAAGCCAAATAGCCAGAGCAAGAAGTTGGGCCGAGATTTTTCTGCGGACTGGCTCAGTGCGGCTGATTTTGAACGCGTAGAAGAAGGCACATTCTTGGAACCCAAATCGTACATCAAAGAAGTCTCTTTTGCCGCCGATTCCTTCGAGTTCTCGGAAACCCTCAAACCTTCAAGAGTCTTCTCCGCCACGTTGATAAACTCAACAGGGCTAAGTTTGCTTGGAACACTGATTTTTGCATTTGAAGCAATGACTTCCATCAAGGCATCTTTGATCTCAATGTTTTCATACATTTGATCCGCACCACCCTCAATTGGTCCTTCCTCCATTCGTTTTAACATCCGCAAAAATCTGACTGCAATCTGTTGATTATTACAGTGAAGTGCCTTGAGAGCTT
>JBJONJ010000085.1:0-2577 GCA_046051905.1 Verrucomicrobiota bacterium | reverse complement strand
GAGGTCACACGCGATGTCGTGAAGGAAGTGCCGAAGGAGATCATCAAAGAGGTGGAGGTCATCAAAGAAGTGCCGCCGCCCTTGCCGGATAAATTCATTCCACGCAAAGAGGTGGACGTCGCCACGCTCTACAACGGCATCCAGATCAAAACCGACCTCATCACCGAGGAAGGCACCTTTGCCAGCCTGGAGAAACTCGACCCCGAGGCTTACGTCGCGAGCTTTCAGCTTTCCATCCGAGTGCCCAAGGCCAATCAAACGCTGCCAGATCTCTCGCGCATCAATCCGAACCTGCCGAAGCTGCTCCCAGGCCTCGAAACGATGCTGCCGTCGTCGAAGGTCAGCGGCTTCTTCCACCAGCTTTACCAAAGCAAGACCACCCGCGTGAAGAACGACCTCACGCGCCTCAACAAGGTCCTCGACAAGCACAACTACTACGACTGCGAGACCATCCTCGAGCTCACACACCCGACCACGCAGCGCCGCGCGCTCCTCGTTCAGTCGGAGATGGATGTCGTGGCCGATGGCAGCGACGGCGACCGCATGCCCACGCTCGATGAGTACATTTATCTCAGCGACTACTACCAACCGAGCACCAGCTACGGCTGGCCCAAGCAAACCGCCACGCCCAATCCGCTCGTCGCGAAATGGGAATCGCGTTTGCAGAAAGCGGAGGCCGAATACGCCGTCAAAGGCCTCTCCTCCGCGAGAAACCGCGAACTGCAGGCCCTGATTCGCGAACTGAAACTGCAAATCGCCGATATGAAGGCCCGCAGCTTCCTCATCGCGGAAAAAGACCCTTTCATCGTCATTTCGCTGCTCTTCCGTGGCCATGAAGATCGCAATCCGCACACGCCACGGCTCGGCGACTACGCCGTCGTCATTCACGAAGGCAAACTCTACCCGGCCATCTGCGGCGATTACGGCCCCAGCTACAAAATGGGCGAAGCATCGCTCCTCATGGCCAAAACGATCAATCCGAGGGCCACGCCTTACATTCGCGGCGCGGACGATTTGAAGGTCAGCTACCTCATTTTCCCCGGCAGCGCCGAAAAGCCGAACGCGCCGCCCAATCTCGCCAAATGGCGTGAAAAGTGCCAGACCCTGCTCGGCGAGATCGGCGGCATCGGAGCCGGATTCGAGCTACACACTTGGCCCGATCCATTCCCGAAGCCCGAAACGCCTCCCGCCCCCGGAACATCGCCCGCCCCTGCCCCCACCGGCAACATCACGCCCCCAGCCTCACCCGCCAAAGCTCCCGAGCCCGCGAAAGCGGATGGCAAGAAGTGAGCAAAGAGCCGTTAGCGAGGCTAATGATCAAGCTGAGTATTTTTGATTCGCCTGCATCAGGCTATACGCGCCGGCACTTCGCTCGATTAAGCCGGAATTATTCATATGGCTCATTGAACGCCTTGCGGGGTGCCAAGCCTAGAAGAGGAAACCCATCACCAATTTGATCGGCAAACCGGCGTCCTTTTGTTACTCCAAAAAGGACCACCAAAACACAGGACAGAATCCAAAAAGCACAGTGTAAAGCCCGCGGATAAACCCATGCGAAAAACAGATGGATCTTATCCGACCAATTCAGCATCTGGAGATCTGCCATGGAAGCCTTTGAGAAGCGTTCCCGACCAATGGTAAGTATATTAGATGGACTGCGACTTGTGTATTTCCCTTCGGTAGGTGACACCCCCGTTCGGAGCCTGAAGTGTATATCCCACAATAGTGAGTGCGCTTTGCGAGACATGTTGAACTGCTCCTGAGTTAGCAGCTTGTCCAATTCGACTAATACACTTTCAAACTGCACGACAGCCTCTGGAATATCCGACTCAGAAAGATTCTCTTTCATTCTGTCGACCTTCCAAATCCACACGTTGAGCGCCAACTGGTCGAGTCGCCACAGGAGCTCCGTCGCAGTTTGATACGCCTTACGCCTCGCGTCCCACCACTGGTTCGACCGATAAGTTCGCATCGCCATTCGAGCGCCAATAAAGACGCTCGCAACGGTGACTGCCCCGCGAATCAATTCTTGGGTCACTAAGTTATCTTCTGGCATTAATACGACCATAAACTCTCCACACTTCCCAAGCAATAAGCTCTCGCGAGACCAAGGCCCGAAAGCAGGGCAAAGGAGACAAGCCAAGTTCTCACCTATTACCAACAGATCGCCAAGCCATAGTCACCCTTCTGCCGGAACCTGCTAAACATCAAAAACTGGCACAACACTCACCTCGACCGGAAGATCTCGCTCATCAGGCACTCGACCATGATGGTATTCAGCCCGAGGCCCTGTTTCTTCACTTTTTCGTGGAGCTGGTCGAGGGGGAGGTCGTCGGCGAGTTCCATGGGGCGGCCGGTGGTGTAGGTGAGGAGCTGGCGGACGAGGTGGCGGCTGAAGAGGTCGGCGCGGGTGTCGCGGATGACGCGTTAGAAGCCGGTGAAGTCCGCATACGATACGCCGGAGGGGAATTCGCCGGTGGTGTCGATCTCGGCGGGTTTGGCCTTCTTGTTGGCGGCGGGATATTTTTTGCGCCAGCGGCCGACGGGATCATAAGCTTCGAGGCTGAAGCCGAGCGG
>JBJONJ010000084.1:0-12189 GCA_046051905.1 Verrucomicrobiota bacterium | reverse complement strand
GGTGGCGGAGCCTGGAGACGAACGGTGACCGTGTCCGTGCCGCCGTTTTCCTGCACCCAAGTGCTGAAGGAGGTGTGCAGGGCCAGAATGCCCTCGTTTGGCACCTCATTATCCGTGTAGTTGATGGTCACCGGAGTCGTCGCGATGCCATCAAAGCCCGACCCGCTGCCCGCGACGGTGAAGCGCAGGGTGCTGTTTTCAAGGCTCGAGAGCTGCACCGGCGTGTTGGCGGCCACCACCGTCAGCGTCTGCGGAGTGGTTCCGTTGGCCTGGGTGAAGGTGAGGGAGTTGGTGAAGGTGAGGCCGCCATCCAGCGAGAAGCGCACCGCTGGGGTGGCAAAGTTGTTGTTCAGCAGGAAGTCGGAGATGTTGGAATCCGAGCCGGGCTGCGTGGACATGCCGGTGAGGTTGCTCCAGGTGAAGGCGTAATGCGTGTTCACTTTGGCCACGATGCTTGCTTCGGTGTTGATTTGGAGCTCAGGCGCAAACAAGCCGGCCTCGGCCATCGGGCCGGGCAGAATGTAGTCCGGCAGGAACCAGTTGAAGACGCTCGGCGGACGCTGGGGGCTCTGTCCGATGGCTCCGGTGAGATCATTGAAGCGGTAGCGGAAGGGCCCCGGGGACCATCCCGACGGCAGCGAGGGAGGACTGAGGTTCTCCGTCGAATACTTCGCCATCTCTGTGGCAGGATACCCGGAAGGCAGCGGACTGTCTCCCTCGGTCATGCCGGTGTCCTGGGCTAGGATGGACAGGGGCGCTCCAGAGAAGGCGCGGAAGGCACGCAGCGTGGCGGCAAAGGCCACGATGGGCTCCTTGACCTTGCCGTGCGAGATGGAGGTGTCAGCGAGCTGGAGGCTGCGGGCCTCGTAGTCGAGCAAGATGGCCTTCAGCACCTCACCAAGGTTTCCATTCGTATCGCGATAACGCTTTTGCACACGGTGGATGTAACCTGCGGAAGGATTCGAGGTCACCAGGCGCTGGATGAGCCAGCGGGACATGTTCACCGGGGTGTTCGGATGGCCATTGTAGGCGGTGTCGGAGGCCGGATCACCCGCGAGGCAGTTGTGAGCCAAAGTGAGGTCCGCGTCGGCCGCGGCATGCGTTTGGGTATCTGACATGGCCGTGATGATCTGTGCCGGGATGATGGCCTCGCCCACCTTGCCTGCCAAAAGCGTCTTCTGGTCAAAGTCGTGATAAACGGTCGTGCCGATGCGGCCGATCACCTTCATCGGATACACCCAGGGAGCAGGCCAGTAGAGGTGCCCCACGTCCTGGCCAAACCAAGTGTTGGTAGAGGAGGATCCGTTGAGTAGCACCAGGCTGCTGGTGCGGGCGGGGGTGGAGGGATTGAAGGTCAAAGAGTTGCCGTTCCAGGCAGAGTAGTAGCCCTGTGCATGTCGAGCACCATGGGAGAAGCCTGTCATAGCACGCGCCAGTTCGGTGATGTCCATCTGGTCATAGGTGGGGATCGGCAGGCCAGCGGCGTCCAGCACAAGACTTCCATCTGGATGGCGGCGGATCAGGCCGATCGAGAACAGCTGCATGATCTCACGGGCGTAGTTTTCGTCCGGGCTCACGATGAGGCCACCACCCGCATCATAAGTGGCACGGTTGGCCATGGCGGAAAGGTAGATGCCCATCATCGGGTTGTAGGTTACCTTCTCGAGGAGCAGGCGGTACTTGCCAAAAGCATTCGTAGCCAGCATGTCCCAGTAATTGGCCGTGCCGTAATGGCGGTCCGCGCAGGTCTGATCCGCCTCGGAGATGATCACGATCTCGCTCAGGGCCTGGGTGAAGCGCTGGCGAACCTGATCCTTACTTTGCAGAATCATGCCCCACCACTCGCGTCGGCGGTTCGGACCGGAGATCGGATAGTTGTTGCTGATGGTGTTGGTATCCGCTGTGGTGCCAAAGGAGGGATTGCCCGCGGCGTCATACGTCACGGTGTAGCGGGCGCCGTTGATCTGCGGATCACTGATGTAGGTGCTCTGCTTGTTGCCGCGCAGCATAAAATCCTCATTGTCACCGGCCATGACCAGCGTCTGGAAATTGATCGTCGGCGTCAGACCTGGATTCATCTGGTCGGTCAGCCAGTCATCCAGCCCCTGCAGGTAGGCGCTGGTGATCTGCGCCTGCGTGGGGCTGGAACCGAGCGCGGTGATGCGCGTGTCCACCTTGGCTCGAATCTCATTGTACATGGCTGTTGTACCGCCCCAAGTGCTTTGGGACATGAATCGCCAGATGTCGCGTTCGATCTGCTCGTTGGTGGCCGTGGCCCAGGCGGACACACCGGCGGTCGGCGCGCCGAGGTTCGGGCTGCTCGGGTCAAAGGTAGTGGAGCCGGTGGCCTTGCTGAAAATGCCCCAGATTTCCTTCTCCGGGAACTTGGCAGAGGTCACCGCGCAGCCGATGCCGCCGTTACCCAACGCGTTGAGGAAGGCCTGGTCCGTGGAGAAGAAACCCGGCTTGTAGATCACATTGTAGCTGAAGCCGCTGACCTGCCCGGTCGGCAGGGCCGGGGCGAGGTCGTTCGCCGGCACGCCGCCGCTCACATTGCGGATGTAGGCCGTGTTTTGTTCGGAGGAGAGGTTGTTGAAGACAATCGAGATCGAGGCGTTGGTGTTGTCACCATTCACCAGCGCGGTGGCATAGCCGGAAGCCGTCGTCACCACACCGGCTTCATGGCCAAGGAAGGCCACATAAAGCTGGCTGTTGTCTGAATTGGCCGGATCAGCCTCGCAAATGCACACGGTGCCTTCCGGTTTCGGCACGTTGGGCAGGCCGGGCAGGCTGAACTGAACTTTCGCATACTCGGGCACTTCCTCGGCGGAATCCTGATTCGGCGTGATATTCACCGCCACGCTGCTCGCATTCGCCGGGATCGTCACGGTGGCGGGCGTTGTCGCATCCGCCCCGGTGCCCGTGGGCGTGATGCTCGACTTCGTGCTGCTCGGAGCCCCTTCCAGCAGACTCAGTGGCACCGTCAGCGGATAAGTCTGGGTGCTCGCGCGGCTCAAAGTGACCACCGCAGGCGAGGCCACCACCGTCGTGGCGCTTTTGTCCACTCGCTCGAAGCCGTTGGCCGTGGTCACCGTCGCGGTCAGGCTCAACAAATCGTTTATCACCTGAAGGTCGTTGGCCACACCGCCCGATGCATTGGAGGGAGAGGCACCCACGGCAGGGTCGGTGCCCAGCTGGCGCTCGTTCCAGTCGCTCAAACCATCCCCATCCGTGTCGGCATCGGAGACTTCCAGTTTGTAGAAACGCATCGTGCCAGCGGCCTTGGTGACCCGCACATAGTGCGGCGAGCCCACTGGGTTGTCAGTTGGCGGAATGTAGAAGGCCACACCAGCGCCTTGTGCGGTTCCGTTGATGTTCGTGAGGTTCTCGACCGTGGTGAAGCTGCCCTTCGGCTGGCCGTTGCTCAGCACGCGATATTTTTTCCCCCCCTCGGACTCGAAGTAGAAGGTCACCGAGGTCGAGGTCACGATGGTGTTGCCCACCTTGAGGCAATCGCCCGCTTTGAAAGGATCGGTCCCGGCGATGGATTCGATCACATTGGTGCACCCGTCATTGTCCGCATCGGCGGTGCTCACCAGTCCCCACGCGTTGTATTTCGACTGCCAGATGTCATCGAGGCTGTCTGCACTGCCCTGACCAAAGCCGGTGGAGGCGGTGTCGAGGGCCGGGAGGGCCGGGGCAAACGCCAAACAGAAGGTGGTGGCCGGAACGATGACAGAGCGTAGAGCGGCGAGTGTCTTCATAAAAAAGGGAAACGATGCGTCCCACATCAAGGCCGCAGCGCAACGGCATGAGCGGGGCATAGGTTGGTAATTGGTTGTAATTCGAGATTATTGAAAAAGCCTCCTGAGCGTCAATCATAAACTCGTGCGCTAGCCCGTGTTGAAAGTAGCTCGCCGGTCGAGAGTTTACGATGCCCGCAATGTTACGCCTCACCCTTCTTCTGCCCCTTGCCCTTCCGGCCCTTGCCCAGAACCTCCTACCCACGCCGGTCGTTTGGCAGCCGCAAGGCCAGTGGGCGGACTTCCCGGCTCTCGCCACTGACGGCGGCGGTGTGCCGCAGGTGGCCTTGGTGCAGTGGGATGGTGAAAAAGACGTGCTGAAGGTCGCCAAGCTCGCCGACGGGGCTTTGAGCGAGGTTTTGACCATCGGCAAGCCCGGTATTATCCATCAGCCCGCCATCGCCACGGATGGGGAGGGCGTGGTGCATGTCATCTGGAGCCAGGTCAGTGACAAAGACCTCATGGAGCTGCACGCGGCGCAGATCCGCGATGGCAAGGCGGACATCACCACGCTCGCCAGCTCGCCGAACGGCGGCAATGCCTTCGCCAAAGCGGCCACGAGTCCCTCGGGCGATGTGTGGTGCGTGTGGCAAGGCATGCGTGGCACCACGGCGGATGTGTTTTGCCGTGTTTTCGACGTGAAGGCCCAAAAATGGTCGGCGGAGCTTCAGGTCACCAACGAAGCCGCGGGCGATTGGGAGCCTTGCGTGGCCTTTTCGGGCCAGGATGCGTGGGTCGTGTTCGATTCGGCACGCGGCAATGAATTCAACATCTACGGCATGAAGATCAAGGCGGACCTCCAAGTCGGCGAGACGAAGCAGCTCATCGCCACGGATCGCTATGAAGGCCGCGTTTCGGCCATCGGCTCGAAGGACGGCAAAGGCTTGTGGATCACCTGCGAACGCGGCAATCAGCAATGGGGCCTCGACATGCGTGCACATGGTCATGCGCAAGGTCTCAATGGCCGCAAGGACACGGTTTTCGCCTACTTCGACATCGTCAGCGGTAAAGTGACCGAACTCCCCGCACCCGATGGCCTCTTCGCGGATCTTCCAGGCCCGCAGCCCGGCAAAGCGGCTGCTCCTCGTGCCAACAATTCGAAGGCCAAAGCCAAGGCCGAGCAGCAAGCCAAGAACCGTGCGGCGAAGGACAAAGAAGTCGGCCGCGCGGGCCCCAATCAAGTCGCCGCCGTGAATCTGCCACATGTCATGCTTGATGCGGCGGGTCGTCCATGGCTCACGGTGCGCTACTTCAAAAACTACGCCTGGCGCATCGCGCTGACTCGCTACGATGAGGCCACGAAGCAATGGACGAAGCCCTTCGCCATCCCCGGCAGCGTTTATTCGCAGGATCATCAGACCACGCACGCCCTCGGCAGCGATGGCAGCCTATGGATTGCCTGGCCTAGCGATCTGCGCAGCTCGAAGCTTCAGCTCAACACTGGCATCCACCTCGCCAAAGTGGCCACGGCTGTCGAGGTGCCGCTGATTGCCGCACCCGCAGCGAAACCGCGCGATCCTTTCCCCGCCTACATCAATCCGACCACGCCTGAGCGTGCGCAAAACGAGCATCACACCTGGACGCACGATGGCGTGACCTACCACCTTTATTGGGGTGATTACCATCGCCACACCGATGTCTCCAACTGCATCACCGCGAACGACGGCTGCATCGTCGAGCAGTTCCGTTACGCCATCGACATGGGGAAGCTCGACACCCTCGGCACCAGCGACCACACCGACATCGCGAAAATCTACACGCCTTACGAATGGTGGCTGAACCAGAAGCTCGTCGATGTCTTTTACGCGCCCGGCTTCTTCATGAGCATGTATGCCTACGAGCGTGAGCAAAAGTGGCCGTTTGGGCACCGCAACATGGTCTTCGCCCAACGCGGTGGCCCCATCGTTTACATCCAGCGGAAGAACTACCTCGCCTCGCCCTGGCAGGCGCTTTTCCCCGTCAAAACAGATGGCGAGCCCGAGTTGCATCCCAGCGAGCTTTGGAGCGTGCTCACGCGTTACGGTAAACCCGTCAGCGCCATCTCCCACACCGGTGCCACGGGCATGGGCACCGATTGGGATCAAATCCCGCCCATCGACCACCGCGTCGAAAACGTGATCGAGATCTACCAAGGTGCCCGGGTCAGCTACGAGGCCCCCGGTGCCCCGCAGCCGACCGTCGGCCTGCGTGAGGGCGAGAAGTACAACCACTCCTCCGATGTCGTCGGCGTGCCGGTCGTGGGCCAGCCGATTCGCAGCTTCACCGCGAAGAACAACGGCGTGTATCAGCATGCGCTCGAACTCGGCCACAAACTCGGCGTGTGGGCGAACAGCGATCACATTTCCACCCACACGAGCTACGGCGGCGTTTATGTGAAGGAATTCACCCGCGAAGGCATCATCGAAGGCCTCAACGCCCGCCGCACCATCGCCGCCACGGACAAGATTTTCGTCGAGTTTACCTGCAACGACAAACTCCTCGGCACCGAGATCGCTCTCAGCGGCAAGCCGGTCCTGAAATTCGCCATCGACGGCACCGCGGCGATCCAACGCGTCACTTTGGTCCGCAACGAGAAGAACCACCAGCAGTGGGAACCGAACGCGAAGACCTTCTTGCAGAGCTTCACCGACGAATCTCCGATTCAGGGCGAAAACCGCTACTACCTCCGCGTCGAGCAAAACGACGGCAACATGGCCTGGTCGTCGCCGGTGTGGGTGCAGGTGAAGTAAGGGCCGTTCTTCGTTTGTAGTTCGGGCTTCAGCCCGCCGAAGGACTCTTATCAGGGCCTGAAGGCCGAACTACGAACAAGTGAAGTCGTCACTGCGCCCCGCTGGTCGTCGAGGTGCTGGCGGGATAAAAGAGCGTCATTGCCTGCCGGATCTCGGGGCACTGGCGGCTGGCGTCGTGGATGGTGTCCGGGATGCGGCGGTTTTTGGCGAGGAGGTGGTAGGCGCCGAGGGCTTCAAAGCCGGCATTGAGAGCGCCGTTCATGGGAAGGTAGCTGCTGCCGTCCGCGGTGAGATTCTCCACCAAGCCCCAGGGCGGGAAGTAACCGGCTTTTTCGAGGCGTTCGAGTAGGGCCAGCACGCGCGCAGGCTCGGGTTCGAGCGCGGCGCTCATGAGGATGTAATGCGGATGGATGAGGGCCTGGCCGCTGAGATCGATGCCGCCGACATGGTAGGCATTGCCGTTTTGATTTTCACCGGCGGAGAGGCCGTGGATGCCGAGGCGGGCGGCGAGGCTCTGCGGCATGGACTTGGGGAAATAGGCCTGCTGGGCTCCGAGCATGACCTGGCGCACGGGTTTCCAATGCACGCCGTCGAGCGCGTCAGCGCCTTCGCGATCAAAATCGGGATGCAGCAGGCTTTGGATCTCGGTGATGAAGCCGGTGCCCTGCCAGGCATGGCCGGGCCGGTCGGAGAGGGAGACGGCGCAGCCGGGGCGGGCCATGCGCTGGGTGAGCAGGACGAGCGCGGTTTCCCCACCCCAGTCCCGCCAGCCATGCGGGAGGAGGCGGGTGCCGTCCTGGTCGAGGCCATGCGAGAGGTGGCCGGAGGGCAGGCGGAGCGCGTCCACATCAATGCCGCGAATGAGGGCCAGGGTCTCCGCAGCCTCCTTCTCCATGCCGAGCAGGCGCTGGGCGAGCAGCGCGCACTGCGTGTAGAGGGCGGTGTCCACCGTGCTGTATTCGGTGTTGGGGTGGATGAGGTATTCGCTGCCGAGCTTCCAAACGAAGTGCGGCAGCAGGCCGCGGGCGCGTTTGAGCCGCAGCACGGCCTCGTGCGTGCTGCCGATGACATCGCGGGCGAACTGCGGGGTGACGACAGCGAGCTCAGGATCCGCGGCGGCTGCGGTGGCGAGCACCATCAAGCCAGTGGCGGCGAGGCTCTCGAACGCGCCCTCATCCAGGTGCGCACGGTCGCGGGTGAAGCCGCTCCTGAGGTTGTGGCAGCGGAGCAGCTTGGCGTAGCTGGCGGAGAAGGTGTAAAGGTCCCGCGGCATGCTTTGCACCTCCACGCCGAGATGGAGGCCGCGGACGGTGACCTCGCTGCCAGGCTCTGCGGTCCAGACGAGCATCTTGGCCTGGCGGAGCTGCTCGACGGGCAGCGGGTAGGAGATGGTCACGACCTTTTCATCGGTGAAGGGCGTGATCTTTTCCCAAAGGATGGCTCCCGCGGCGTCCTTGATCTCGATCTTGATGCTGCCACGGCCGCCGGCCTCCAGCATGAGCTGGCTGATGCGCGGCTGGCAGACATCCGCGATCATGGCGGGGAAGGGGCGGGCAAAGTCGAGCACCTGCTGCGCATGGCGCGCCTGCCCGGCGAGGCTGTGCCACATGCCGGCCCAGGTGTCCGGCTGCTGGCCGAGGTGGACTTTGATCTCGTCGGAGACCCACTCGATCTCATGCTCCGCCGGGCCGTGGAAGCCAAAGTCGGTGCCGAGGTGCGTGTAGGCATTGAAGGAGTTCAGCCGGCGCCTGCCCTCGGATGGCAGGTCGCCACCCTGGCGGCGGATGAAGTAACGCTGCACGGGCTGCCACACGATGCGCCGCGCCTCCCCGCCGTCCGCCGCTGCGGCAGGCAAGGGGGCTCCTGCGTTGAGCAAGAGCATGAAAACGAGGAAGATGAACCGTGGTGATGGCGGCATCTGGGCGGCTGGGAGGAAAGGAAGGGCGAAAAGCGTCTGGGGGTCATTCTTCATTCCGTTTGGGTCACGTTTTCAACTACAACCTTCGCTTCGAGCGCCCGGCCGCATGGTTTGTGCCTTGCACCGGGAGGCGAAGGAGGCCAAAAAGCACGCCTGCATGCTTTTTCGACGCGCCATCAGCCTGCTCTGCCTGTCTCTCCTGCTCGCCCAATGCACCACGATGCAGACGGCCGGCAACAACAGCTTCCGCTTTGCCCGCCGGGTGGTGACAGGTGACATCCCGAGGGCGACGCGATTCGTGACGGGCAGGGTGAAACGCCTGCTGCGCCTCGATCAGGACGGCTCCTTCTGGCACGCCGACGAGCTCCGCGGCAAGCCCTCGGTGCTCATCTCTCTGAGCGAGCAGATGGTGTATCTTTTCAAAGGCGGCCAGCTTGCCGGTGGATCGCCGATTTCATCGGGTTCCGAGGGCTACGACACCCGCCCGGGTCGCTATCAAATCACGGAGAAGGACAGCGACCACCTCTCCTCGATCTACGGCGACTACATCGACGACCAGGGAAACATCCTCGCCACGAACATCGACAACCGCAAAGACCCGCGTCCGCCCGGTGCGAAGTTTGATGGAGCCAAGATGTATTACTTCATGCGCATCTACGGCGGCGTGGGCATGCACCAGGGCTATCTGCCCGGCTATCCCGCCTCCCACGGCTGCATCCGCATGCCGGGGCACATGGCGGAGAAGTTCTTCCACGAGGTGCATGTGGGCACGCCCGTGGAGATCGTGCCGTGAGATCGGGGGCGCTCCTGCAAAACCTCACATCCGGCCATGCAGATACTCCCGCAGGGCCTCCTGCCAGGCACGCGGCTGGATGCCGGTGAGCTGCGTCAGCCTTGCGGTGCTCATCGTCGTGTGCGGCGGGCGGGCGGCTTTGAAGAAGGTGCTGTCGGCCAGGCGCAGCGGCTCGATGGATCGCGTTTGAAACGGCAGGCCCATGTCCTCAGCGACTCGCAATGCCTCCTGCCCCCATTCCTGCCACGAGGCGGTGCCTTGATGGCAGAGATGCAGCGGCCCGCTGACCTCGGGATGGTGCGTGAGGAGCCTCGTGATCCAGTCACACAAATCATGCGTGAAGGTGGGCGACGAAGTCTTATCGGCGATCGCATTCAACGCGGTGCCTTGAAGCGCTTTGGTGATGATGTGATCGGGATGACTCGCCTTGTCCGGACCGAAGAGCCACGACACGCGGGCCACGAGGGCCTGAGCATTCGCCTTCAGCACGGCGATTTCTCCATCGCGCTTCGTCCGGCCGTAGTGATTCACGGGCTCAGTGGGATCGTCTTCGCTCCACGGAGTGGTTTTGGAGCCGTCGAACACATAGTCCGTGCTGAAATGAATGAAGCGCCTGTCCAGGCGATGACAGCTCGCGGCGAGCGCGGCAGGTGCGTCCACATTCACGATTTTTGCGAGGTCCGGCTCCACCTCGCAGACATCGGGACTCGTCATGCCCGCCGGATTCAGCAGCACGTCAAAAGCCTGCGCGTCGAGCTTTTTCGGGATGTCCTCCAGCTGCGAGAGATCCAGATCATGCCGCGACCAGGCGATGACCTCGCCAAGAGCAGCCAGGCGGCGTGTGAGTGCCTTTCCGAGGCCTCCAGCGGCACCGAGGATGAGAATGCGTGGGCGTGCAGGCATGGTTGCGAAAGCAAACATCACTCATACAGCCGGAAGAGCCCGCTGTGATCGAGATCGCCATAGCCCTTCTCGTGGACGAACTTCTCCCACTGCTCGCGGGAGTTGCGCAGGGTAGGGGAGTCGAGGCCCACGCTGTCCGCCAGCTCGCACATGAGGCGCACGTCTTTGAGCTGGAGCGTCGCCCGACCGCCGGGGGCGAAGTCGCGCCGCACCATGCGGTCGCCATGAAGATTCAGGATGCGGCTTTCGGCAAAGCCCCCCAGCAAAGCCTGCCGCACGAGAGCCGGGTCCACGCCGGAGAGTTCCGCCAGGCGCAGCGCCTGCGCCACGGCGTCAATGGTCTGCGCCACAATGAGTTGATTGGCCAGCTTCGTCACCTGTCCGCTGCCGCTCGGGCCCAGGTGGGTGATGTTCTTGCCCACGGCTTGGAAGACCGGCAGCGCCCGCTGAAAGTCCGCCTCGGACCCACCCGCCATGATGGTGAGATTCCCCGCCTCCGCGCCCACCTGGCCACCGGAGACCGGCGCATCCACCCAGTGGACCTTCTTCGCAAATGCCTTCGTCTCCGGCACACCCGTGGTGCCAAAATCAATGATCAGCGCATCCGGATGCAGCCCTTCGATCAGACCGCCGGGACCCAAGACCACCTTCTCCACGACGTCCGTCATGGTGAGATTGATGCAGATGATGCCAGCGCCGATCTCGCGGGCCAGTTCCGGCAGGGAAGCCGCCCGGCGCATGCCCAGTTTCACCGCCGCCTCGGCCGGTTCCGGGCTGCGATTCCACACCACCACCTCCGCGCCATGCTCATGCAGATGCCGCGCATTCGCCCGCCCCATGTTGCCGAGGCCCACGAATCCGATTTTCGTCCCGAGAAGAGTTTTTTCCATGATGCATGGCTAGCAGCACTGCCCGGACATTTGAATCAAAAATTTGACCGGCCTGGCGGGAATGAGGAAACCGCCCTTCGGGAATGAGGAAGCCAGAATGAGGAATGACGAATCAAGTCCCAATGCCAGAACTTCGTGCTTCGGCATTCATTCATCATTCCACATTCTGGTTTCGTCATTCATTCTTGCCCAGCCCGCCGCGACGCTCTACGTCCCAAAATGCCCCGCGAATACACGCTGCATCAAGCTTCCGCCCCCTCCCACCGCATCGACTACAAGGCGGAGCTCAATGAGCAGCAATACGCCGCTGTCGTCAGCCCGCCGGGGCAGTCGCTGGTCATCGCGGGCGCGGGTTCGGGCAAGACGCGGACGCTGACCTATCGCGTGGCGTGGTTGCTCGACAATGGCATCCAGCCGGAGTCCATCCTGCTGCTCACGTTTACCAACAAAGCCGCCCGCGAGATGCAGGAGCGGGTGCAGGCGCTCGTTACGCAGGATGCCAGCCGCATCTGGGGCGGCACCTTCCACAGCATCGGGAACCGCCTCCTGCGCTACAACGCCGAGCGGCTCGGCTACCGCAAAGGCTTCTCCATCATGGATCGCGAGGACCAGAAGGACCTGCTCGAAACCGTCATCGGTGCCAGCGGCATCGACACGACGACCTACCGCTTCCCGAAGGCCGAGGTGCTCGGCGACATCTTCTCGCTCGCCGACAACACGCTCTGCGACCTCCAGGAGATCATCGACACGCGCTACCCTTACTTCGACAAGGTCGCCGAGGGAATCCTGAAGGTGCGAAAGCTCTACCAGGACAAAAAACGCGAGACGAACTGCTTCGACTTCGATGATCTGCTCACGCAAACCGTCGCGCTGCTCGAGGAGAACGAGGATTTGCTCGAGCGGTATCGCCGCCAGTTCGAGTTCGTGCTCGTCGATGAGTATCAGGACACCAACAGCCTGCAATGTCGCATGGTCGAGCTGCTCACCGGCCCGCAGGGAAATCTCATGGTCGTGGGCGATGACGCGCAGAGCATCTACTCCTGGCGCGGCGCCGATGTCTCGAACATCCTCAACTTCTCCGATCACTGGCCGAAGGCACGCACGCACAAAATTGAAGTGAACTACCGCAGCGTGCCGGAGGTGCTGAACCTCG
>JBJONJ010000083.1:0-4753 GCA_046051905.1 Verrucomicrobiota bacterium | reverse complement strand
GCGACGGCGCATGGCGAGGATGAGGCCGACGACACCGACAAGGAGCGGCACGCCGAAGACGTTGAGGCTCTTGAGGAGGGTCTTTTGGAATTCGACCTCCTTGTTGACCTCTTTGCGGATGTCGCGCACTTCACGCTCGATCTTAAGGGAGTTCTTCTCCATCTCCTTGATGTTGTTCATGGTGCCCTGGTCGATGATGAGAGCGCCTTTTTTGAGGTCGAGCTGCGGGCGGGCCTTGCTGAGCTGCTCGGCGAGCTTTTGGCGCTCGGCTTCGAGGGAGACGAGTTTCGGGCGGTACTTCTCCTCCACTTCCTCACGCATCTCCTTGAGCTTGGAGAAGGGACGGATGGGGGACTTGCGATTGCGCACCTGGATGAGGTCGCCGCCGCCCGCGAGGACTTCGACGGTGTTCAGCAGCATGGGGAGATTGCCACCATTGGTGACGAGGCCGACGCCGAGATCTCCCTGACGAAGGCAGAAGGCGTCATAGAGCATGTCGGCATCGGAGAAGACGATCACGTTGCGCTCGCTGTCGATGGACTCCTTGAGCGAATCGTCCTTTTTCTCCTCCTTCTTTGGCTCGGCGGCAGCAGGCTTGTCATCAGCGGAAACTGGCGTGGTCGTGACCGATACAGGAGGCGTGGTGGCCGTGCTGGCGGGCTTCGTGGCGTCCTGCTCGGCACCGCCGGTTTCCTTGGAGACGCCAGGGGCGTTAGGACGGCCATTCGGGAAGGCGCTCTTGAATTTGCCTTTGATGTGAACGCCGACGACCTGCTTCTTGCCGCTGGCAGTGAAGTTCGTCATCGGCTCGCGGCGGAGTTTTTCAGCAGCGGCGGTGTCGATCATCTCGGAGGCCTCGGAACTGGAGACCAGTGTGGTGGCGTCGAGCCCCTCTTTCTTGTCGATGCCAAAGGAACCGGCATTCATGAGCGTGAAGGACTGAAGACCGGTGGTGAAGCGGCTTTCCTGGTTGATCGCCTTGGCGGGCAGTTGCAGCGCGGTGGGCACCATGCGGCCTTGGAGCTGGCCGCGGTAGTTCATGTCGGCGAGGACCATGTCCTTCTTGTAGTTGATGCCCCAGGCCTTGAAGAGATTGGCAAGATCCGAACTCGTGTTGATCATGTTGCCAGGCTGGCCGGTCATGGGGTTTTGCTGGCTGCTCATGGCCTGGGCGAGCAGGCTCATCGGATCCACAAAGGCGACCACATTGCCACCGCCAAGGAGATACTGGTCGATGGCGAACTCGGCGGTCTCGGTGATGTCGGCAGGATGGATGACCAAGAGTACGGTGATGTCCTTGTCGATCTTGTCCGTGCTGGCGGGCACCTCGCGAACCTCATAGTCCGCGCGGAGCTGCTGGATGACGGCCCAGGCCTCACCGCCGCGCTGGCGCTGCATCATGGCCATAGGATTGCCACCGATCTGCATGGCGCTCATGTAGCCAATGACGGTCTTGGTGGGCTTGATGACCTTGGCGATGGCACGGGAGACCTCGTATTCGAGGGAGGTGGCGTCATCCGGGCTGAGGAATGGCAGCACTTCCTTGCGGTCGAGGCTCTGCACGGTCATGCCGAGGTAGATGTTGTCCCCCTCCTGATTGACCTGCATGCCGCGTATCTCGTCCTCCTTGGCCTTGTCTTCCTCGTCGGTGTCCGGGTTCGGGTGGATCACTTCGAGAGCGACATTGCCGCCGCCCTGCTTTTCATATTCGAGGAGGAGGTCCTCGATGGTGCGAGCGTGCGGCTTGAGGATGTTCGGCATCACACGATCGTCGTTCGTGGAGTAGAATTTGATGGTGACCGGCTCGTCCGCGATGATGCGGCTAAGGATGTTCTTGGTGCCGGGGGAGAGGGTGTAGAGACCGTCCTCGGTGAGATCGAGGCGGAAGTTGCCAAAGCCCACGCCGCCGACGAGAAAATTCACGGCGGCGATGACGGCGATGGTCAGCAGGGTGGTGATGCCGACGGCGGCAGTCTTGCTGGATGCACTCATGGCTGGAGTTGGGGGTGAGGAGTTGGAGGAAGGTTGAATCAGGCGCGCTTCGATCGGAGGCCGAGGTCGGTCACGAGGAGGGAGGTGATGATGACGGAGACGAAGTAGAGCACGTCACGCAGGACGAAGATGCCCTTGGTCATTTCGAAGAAGTGATCCATGAAGCTGAAGTAGCTGACGAGGCGCACCAGCCACTCAAAGCCATTCGGCACGGCATTCACGATGGCCTGGGTGATACCAGGATCACCGATGAGGGCGATGACGAGGCAGAAGGCCACGCTGATGATGAAGCACACCACCTGGCTGCGGGTGAAGGCGCTGATGGCGCTGGTCACGGCAAGGCAGGCCATGGCATACAGATAGCTGGCGACGTAGCCGCTGATGATCGGGCCGCTGTCTGGATCGCCGAGGTAGCCGACCGTCATGGCGATGGTGAAGGTGAGACCCAGGCCGATGGCCCAGACAAAGGCAGCAGCGAAGAATTTCCCCAAAATAGCCTGCCAGGGGGAGACCGGCATGGTCATGAGCAGTTCGATAGTGCCGAGGCGATGCTCCTCCGACCACAAACGCATGCCCACGGCGGGGGCCAGCACGGTGTAGATCCACGGATGCCAGACGAAGAAGCGAGAGGCCAGTGAGACGTCGTCGCTATCGAGGATGCGGGAGAAGAAGAACGCGAAGCCCTGGGAGGCAAGCAGGAAGATCACCACGATGACGTAGAGCACCGGGGAGTTGAAGTAGGCTAGGAACTCGCGTTTGAAGACGGTCAGGGTGTTTTCGATGTCACGTTTGTTCATGTTCGGAAAACGGGGTTGGAAGGTTGAGACAGGACTTTGCGGAAAGGCGCTTATTCGCTCTTCTTCGCAGTTTCAGAGCGGGTGATGCTGCGGAAGACCTCGTCGAGGCTGTTGCAGCCGGGAACGAGCTTCTTGAGCTGGTCGGGCGTGCCATCGGCGACCACTTTGCCACGATCAATGATCATGGCGCGGGAGCAGGCGGCATCGACTTCCTCCAAAATGTGCGTGGAGAAGATGATGGCCTTGTTCTGGCCCATGCGCTTGATCATGCCGCGCACTTCATGCTTCTGGTTTGGGTCGAGACCATCGGTCGGCTCGTCGAGAATGAGCACTTCCGGGTCATGGATGATGCTCTGGGCGAAGCAGGTGCGGTGACGGTAACCCTTGGAAAGGGTGTCCACGCTCTGATTGCGCACCTTGTCGAGGAAGCACATGTCGAGCACGCGGTCGATGGCCTTCAATTTGGCCGCGCCATAGATGCCGCGCATCTCGGCGCAGAAGCCTAGGAAGCTCACCACCGTCATGTCGGAGTAGAGCGGGGCGTTTTCCGGCAGGTAGCCGAGGAGTTGCTTTGCCTTTTCCGGCTCCTCCAGCATATCGATGCCGCCGAGGGCTACGGAACCGCTGGTGGGCCGGAAGTAGCCGGTGACCATGCGCATGGTGGTGGACTTGCCGGCGCCGTTCGGCCCGAGGAAGCCGAGCACTTCGCCTTTTTCGACTTTGAAGGACACGTCTTCGACGGCGACCTTCGAGCCGAACTCTTTTCGGAGGTTCTTCACCTGGATCATAGGTTGGGTGGTTGGTTTTTGGAGGCTGATGGGTGGGGAGAAACAAACGCTGTGCCGCTGTCGTGGCGGGTCCAAACAACACGCCAGCCAGCGGGACGTTGAGAAACGCGGCCCGCTTATAGGTAAGTGTCGTTTTTTCTCAACCAAAAATTTGTGCCTACCATGTAAATGCATGGAGAAGGGCAAAACGGCACAGCAAAAGGCCCGCCATTGCCATTTCCGAAAGTCCTCCTACACTAGGCAACTCATCCCAGCCATGCGACTCGCCATCTATCCCGGGGAGAAAGCGCGAGGCTGGCTGATAGTTGTTGGCTTCGCTAACGATGGACGGTGGTGTGGCGAATCGTGTGCTCATGCCACAGCTACCCCAGCAAACTCACCTCCCCCCCCACGGAACGACACTCGAACCCTTGATTTTCGCTGCTTCACGTCGCCTGACCACGTTTGCCCCAAACGAAGACGCCACACCAAGGAGGTAGGCAACTCTCTTCGCTGTGTCTGCTCTTTTTCATGTGGTTCTGTTCCCCTGGTTTCGGAGCCAGAACTACATTTTACAACCGTCCTACTGTAAAGGTGGGGTAGGCCACTCGTTCCCAGCCCCTAGCTGCGGGATCAGGCAAACGTTTCGCATCCGCGCTAAACTACGATTAAATCGTCAGGATGGCATAAGCCCAGCTTATTCAACCACTTGGGTAATTATTGGGGCGATCCTTAGACAAAGCATCTCAGTCTTTACCGGTCAGTTCACGCTGTTCTAAAAGCCAAGAGGGATCAAGCTTGCCCGCAATAACCAACTCCTTTAGTCGTGAACCGCCACTCCCCCCATAAAAAGAAAAGGCACCGATTGGAGTGTTGTTACCCACGAGAGCGAGAACGATTTCTTTACCCTCGAATTTGCCAAATTTGGCAATCGCACGTTGTTCATCCAGTGCGAAAAAAATCGGGAAATAGCGGAACGCGTCACCGGATTTTGTATAGTCGTTGTCGAATTTAGACTGGGTTCCTTTATGTTCACCAAACGGGCTTGTCAGATGAATAAGCCAAGCATTGTAACTGTAGCTGTGTAATTTTTGCCCAGCCGTGGTTGAAATGAAATCACTCTTCCAATTCTTCTGCGCCATTTTGCATTCGACGCGTGCGACGTTTTTAAAAAGTGCTTTGTGTTTGATCAAATAT
>JBJONJ010000082.1:0-2674 GCA_046051905.1 Verrucomicrobiota bacterium | reverse complement strand
AAGACGACGCCTTGTTTGATGCCGTTGACCGTTTCCAAGAACACGCGGCTGAGGTTGCTGTGGCTCTGATCGGCAATGAAGAGCTGTTTCGCGAAGGGACCGAATTTTCCGCTGCTGGTGTCGCAAATGATCGCCGAGGCGGAATTGCCGATTTTGCCATGCACGAGATACACAGCGGGCGGCAGCAGTTCTTTGATGCGCTCACGTTCCTTCACCATGCGGCCGGGATCACCGCCGGGGCGGGCTTCTTTGCGGCCGCGATCCCCTTGAAAGGCTTCAGGAATCGGATCGACAGGGCGCGGACCCATGTTGGGAGCCTGATCATACCAGACATTGCCGCCGGGATGACCTTGGAAACTGCCGGGCACGAGATGCTGGAGGGTGCAGGAGCCATGCCAGGGGCCTTGGTTGTCGCAGTAGTAGGCCTCGCCAGCGGTGTCGAAACCGATGCCACCGGGGCTGCGGATGCCGGAGCAGGTGGGGATCATTTTTCCCTCCGGCGTGATGCGCAGCGCCCAGCCGCGAAAGGGCACCTGACTGCTGAACGAACCCGTCAGGCATAGCGTCACCCAAAGATCGCCTTTGGGGTCGAAGCGGCTGCCGATGGCATACTCATGGTAATCGCCGGAGACACCCCAGCCGTCGTTCACATTCTCAAACTCATCCGCCCGGCCATCCCGATCGGTATCCTTCAGCCGGGTGATCTCGTATCGGGTCGTCGCATAGAGGTTTTTGTCCTTCGGATTGTAGGCCATGCCGAGCACCTCGTGCAGGCCGCTGGCAAAAAGCTGGTAGCTCACCGCGGAGGGATCGCTGCTGCCCGCACCGCTCACGATCCAGATCTCACCCCGGCGGGTGCCGAGGGCCAGTTTGCCGTCGGGGAGCAGGTCGATGGAGCCGACTTCGAGGGCGGTTTCCTTGGGCGTCTCGAAGGTGGTGATCTTGTAATAGTCCGATTCGACCGGCGCGGCGGCCAGCAGGTTGGAGATAAACACCGGGAAAAGGAGAAACGAGCGGATCATGGGGGCTGGCAAAATCGTGGGGGAAGGAGGGCTCCTTTCACCCACCTCCTGCGGAACGTCAAAAGACATCCAGAAACTCCGCCCTTGACCACCTCTTGACAGCGAAGCCATGACGGCGAAGCGGAAGAACATGTCCGTTTTCCAGCTCAACCCCGAATTTCATCCGCGCGGCGACCAGACGCAGGCGATTGCGAAGCTGGTGAAGTCCGTGCGGGCCGGAAACCGGCATCAGACGCTGCTCGGCGTCACTGGCAGCGGCAAAACCTTCACGATGGCGAATGTGATCGCGGAGATCGGCAAGCCCGCACTCGTCTTCTCGCACAACAAGACGCTCGCGGCGCAGCTCTACTCGGAGTTCAAGAACTTCTTCCCGGAGAACTCGGTGGAGTACTTCGTGAGCTACTTCGACTACTACCAGCCGGAGGCCTACATCCCGCGGACGGACACTTACATCGAGAAGGACTCGAACGTGAACGATGAGATCGAGCGTCTCCGTCTCTCCAGCATGGGCGCCTTGCTCACACGCCAAGACACCATCGTGGTGGCCAGTGTGAGCTGCATTTACGGCTTGGGCTCGCCGGAGGATTACGAGGGCATGATGGTGCCGCTGCACACCGGAAAACAAATGACGCGTGAGGAACTGCTCACGCGGCTCGTGGACATGCTCTACGAGCGAAACGACTACCAGCTTCAACGCGGCAAGTTCCGCGCCCGCGGTGATGTGATCGAGGTGGTGCCCGCTTACCTCGAAAACGAGGCCATCCGCATCGAGTTCTTCGGCGATGAGATCGACCGCATCAGCGCCGTGGACGTGCTCACGGGCACGGTGACGCTCAAGCTGCCCAGCTACACGATTTTTCCCGCGAAGCAGTTCGTCACGCCCGGCGACAAGCTGCGCAAGGCCATCGTGAAAATCCGCGAGGAGATGGAGGAGCGTGTGGCGTGGTTTGAGAAGGAAGGAAAGCTGCTCGAAGCTCAGCGCATCAAAATGCGCACGCAGTATGACATCGAGATGATGCAAGAGATGGGCTTCTGCCAGGGCATTGAGAACTACAGCCGCCATCTCACCGGTCGCGAGCCAGGCGCCACGCCGGGCACGCTGCTCGATTTCTTCCCGGAGCCGCCGATTGTCTTCGTCGATGAAAGCCACGCCACCATCCCGCAGATCGGCGGCATGTATGAAGGCGATAAATCGCGCAAAACGGTGCTCGTGGAGCATGGCTTCCGCCTGCCGAGTGCGCTCGACAACCGCCCGCTGCGCTTTGAGGAGTTCATGGGCAAGGTGGGGCAGCTTGTGTATGTCAGCGCCACGCCCGCCCGCTTTGAGATGGAAAACAGCGTCGTGGGCAACACGGGCTACATTCCGAACAAAAAGCCTGATGACGGCATTCCGGCCGCGCAGCCCGGCAAGGCCATTCGTGTGAGTGGAAGCAGCGAATCGGTCGAAAAGTTTGATGTCACCACGCCGAAGCGTCCGCTGGTCGTCGAGCAGATCATCCGGCCCACCGGCCTGCTCGATCCGATCATCACGATCAAGCCGCTGAAGGGCCAGATCGACGAAACGATCGAACTTTGCCGCCAGCGCATCGAGAAGGGCGAGCGTGTTTTGGTCACGACATTGACGAAACGCACCGCAGAGGACCTCACGGACT
>JBJONJ010000081.1:0-3873 GCA_046051905.1 Verrucomicrobiota bacterium | reverse complement strand
GACCTCGCCGACCCTGATGGCGATGGAGTTACAAACCTCCTGGAATATGCTACCGCCAGGAATCCATGGTCCAACGACGCCTCACCTGTCGGGGCGGCATGGTTGAGCGGCATGCTGGAGTTTATCTACACCAGAAACAAAGCCGCCACGGATCTGAGCTATACCGTTGAGTGGAGCGATGATCTGGCGACTTGGAGCGCCGCAGGAGTGACTCAGAGTGTCTTGACCGACAGTGCCACGACCCAAGAAATCAAGGCACTGGTGCCCGCGACCGTCGGCCGAAGGTTTGTGAGACTAAATGTGGTGCGCTAGCCCACAATGGCCACCACAGCACATCTCGTGAGCCAGCCCCCAAGACCATTCATGAAGTCACCATGCCCACCGCGCCGGACAACCACGACGCCCACAACTACGCCGAGCGCATCCGCGAGCGGCTGCCGAGGCGTTTGCAGGAGCTACGGGAAGCGGCGGGTTTTACCAAATACGGTCTCGCCCGTGAGAGTGGCGTGAGCCGGGAATACCTCGGCAAGATCGAGCGTGGCAAAGCCAATCCCACACTGCCAGTGACGGCGCAGATCAGCCACGGCCTAGGCATGACATTGGAACAGTTCACCCATCATCTGGAAGACGAAGACGAGGGCGAGTGAAGCACGTCACCTATGATTGACTAACGGCCCTCGCGGGGACTGTGCTCTCATCGGCGGCGTCACACCCGACGCCCGCCATGAGCCTCCCCAACCTCAGAATCGCGCTGTTTTGCCCCTCGGGGCGCGTTTTCGGCCTCCAAACGGCCAACCCGGCGGCTTCGGGATCAAACCCGGACGCTGCGGGCTCCGTGGTCCGCCGCTGGGGATCGAACCCGCGCCGCGCGGGCTCGTCACTCCGCCGAAGGGTAGCCAACCCGGCAGCGGCGGGTGCCATCCCGGACGAAATGGGATGGCTCTCCGCGCCAAATGGGATCGGACCCACGCCGCGCGGTATGGCAGCCTGGAGCGGCGGGTTTCATCCCGCGCCGCACACCTGCCACCCCGACGCGTGCGGTATCAAGCCCGCCGGACGCGGTATCGAGCCCAAAGCGCACCGCGACGACACCCAACCGGGAACTGTAAACCGCAAACCGAGAACTGAACCCGCATGAACTGGGACCAATCCACCTGGGACAGCGGCTTTTGGGACCAGCCCTCCGACTATTTCAACTCACCCAAACAACCGAACAAACGCAACACCATGAAACGCCAAGTCTATTATCCCAGCCGCATCGGAGACCAGGTCAACTGGCTCGACAACTACAGCGTGAAACTTCCCCTTCACGGCCCCACGCTCGGCGTCATCGCCGCCGACATCACCGCCAGCGTGAACGACGCGAAGTATGCCAACTACGTCCTCGGCACCTGGCTGAGCGCCGTGCGCAACTTCTCCCCCTCCACCACCGATGCCGTGGATGACGTGCTCACCGGCAGTGGCACGAGCGCCATGGTGCTGCCCACCTTCACCGCGCCCGCTCTGCCCGCTGGCGTCACCGCCGCACTGCCCGGCACGCTGAACCGCATCTTCGCCCTCGTCGCGAAGATGAAGCTCTCCTCCGCCATGACCGAGGCAATCGCCACCGACCTCGGCATCATCGGCGCGGAACAGACCGAGAAGCAGACCCCGAAGTTCAGCGCCGAGACCGAGCAGGGCGCAGGCTGCCAGTGCGTGCGCCTGCGCTTCGCGAAATACGGCCATATGGGCGTCTATATCGAAAGCCGACGCGGCACCGGAGCCTGGGAGTTCCTCGCCATCGACACCGAGAGCCCCTACGAAGACGAGCGCCCGCTGCTCGCCCCCGGCCAGCCCGAAGTCCGCGAATACCGCATGCGCTTCTGGGACAAAGGCACCCCCAACGGCGACTGGACCGATGTGGTGAAGGTGACGGTCTCACCGTAGGCGAGCCAGACAAGGAGATGCGGAGACGATGAGACAAGGAGACTGACTCATCGCTCCCGCAGCGGCCTCTGGAAGCCTCCTCTTCTCCCAGTCTCCAAGCCTCATTGTCTTCTGAAACGCCATGCCCTTCGATCCCACCAAACCCGCGACCAACTCGCCTGCCTCCAGCGCCGAGATGCGCAGCCAACTCACCTCGCTTAATGCCGACATCCAGCAGCGAGCGACGATCAATGACCTCAACAGCGCCATCGCGAATGCGTTGAGCCAAACGAGCGCCAACAGCAACGGCGTCGGCACACTCGGCCAAGGAGCCGATGGCAGCTACAACCAAAGTCAGATGCAGGACCTCATCAACAAGATGGATGAGCTGATCAACGCGCTGAGGCGGTGAATGGGGTTGAGTCCTCCGCACTAAAGCCGGCCTTTTCCCAGCTAGGCTGCCTGTGACGTCAGGATTGCTATTTCGCGCCGGGCCTTCGTAGCTTGTGATCTGGGCTCTGAGTTGCAGATAATTGTAACCTGCGCTTCCTCACGGCTCAGGAAGCCGCCGCCATGACAACTCCATCCATCTGTCCCAAGTGCGGCGCGACCATCCCTGACGGCGCGCCTCAAGGTCTTTGCCCCAAGTGCGTGCTGCTCGGCGCGGCCACTGAGATCCAATCCGTCGCGCGGCCGTCGAAAGCCGCAGCACCGCCGACCGTGGCGGAACTGACAGTGCATTTCCCCGATCTGGAGGTGCTGGAGCTGATCGGCGCGGGCGGCATGGGCGCGGTTTACAAGGCGCGTCAGCCGAAGCTGGACCGGCTGGTGGCGCTGAAGGTGCTTTCGAGTGATCTGGCCGGTGATCCGGCTTTTGCGGAGCGATTTGATCGCGAGGCTCGACTGCTGGCGCGGCTGAACCATCCCAACATCGTCACGGTGTTCGATTCCGGCGTCGCGGGGCCGTTTGCGTATCTGCTGATGGAGTTCGTGGATGGTGTGAATCTGCGCCAGGCGATGAAAGCGGGCCGCTTCACGCCGCCGGAGGCATTGGCGCTCGTGCAGGACATCTGCGCGGCGCTGAAGTTCGCGCATGAGCAGGGCATCCTGCATCGCGACATCAAACCGGAGAACATCCTCATCGATTCGCGCGGGCAGGTCAAAATCGCGGACTTCGGCATCGCGAAGCTCACTGGCGAGGAAGGCCAGGATTTGCTGACGCTCACGCAGCGCGGCTCTGTGCTCGGCAGCCCGCACTACATGGCACCGGAGCAGTTCGAGTCGCCGGGAGATGTGGATCAACGTGCGGACATCTATTCACTCGGCGTGGTGCTTTACGAGCTGCTGACCGGCGAGCTGCCGCTGGGCCGCTTCGCGCCGCCCTCGAAGAAATCCGCCGTGGACGCACGCATTGATGAAATCGTGATGCGCACGCTCGAAAGAGAGCGCGAGCTGCGCTTTCAGACCGTGGGTGAGGTGAAAACGCAGATGCAGGCGGCTTCAGAACCTCAGGCCGCACGCGAGGCTCAAAACTCCGGCAACCCCGCTGGACTGCCTGCGAGGTCTGCCAAGCCCTTGATCATCTGGAGCACGCTCAGCCCGGCGGTGGGTGTGATGGCTTTGGTGGGGTTGGTTAAGCTCTATAGCGGAAACATGAGCAGTCACAGCCACATGCGTGAACTGCATGTGTTTTCACCTGTTTCCATCCTTTTGCTACTGCTGGTGGCCAGCGCAGTGGTCGGAGCTGTGCAGGCGATGCGGGCAGTCCGCCGGATACGCAGCTCTGGAGGGGCACTCGCTAGCGCTGATAGGTCCGGGATGACGCTGCTGATCTGGCCTTCCATCCTTGCTGCGGGCTTGTCGGTTTTTGGTGTCGTCACCCTTTTCCACGAAAGCGCTGTGAGCATGGTTTGGCGCCTGCTGCTATGTGGATTGCTCTTGATCATCAGTTCCATGGGCATGGGGATC
>JBJONJ010000080.1:0-3979 GCA_046051905.1 Verrucomicrobiota bacterium | reverse complement strand
ACGCTGCTCGTCGCCGATGCCGCCACCGGCCAGCAGGCCGTCAGCGTCGCGCAGAAGTTCAACGAAGCCGTCGGCATCACCGGCCTCATCATGACGAAGCTAGATGGCGATGCCCGTGGTGGTGCGCTGCTCTCCATGCGCCAGGTCACCGGCCGACCGGTGAAATTCCTCGGCGTGGGCGAGAAGATCGAGCAGCTCGAAGTCTTTCACCCCGACCGCATGGCGCAGCGCATCCTCGACATGGGTGACGTCGTCAGCCTTGTCGAAAAAGCCGCTGAGGAGATCGACGAGAAGGAGGCCATGAAGCTGGCCGAGCGCATGCAGAGCAACAAATTCGACTTCAACGACATGCTCGCCCAGATGCGCATGATGAAGAAGCTCACCTCCGGCGGCGGCATCGGCGGCCTGCTCGGCATGCTGCCTGGCATGAGCAAGATGAAGGACATGGTCAGCAACGAGGACGCCGATCGGAAGATGAGGCACACCGAGGCCCTGATCCTCTCGATGACACCCAAAGAACGCTCCCGCCCCGAAATCATCAACGGCAGCCGCCGCAAGCGCATCTGCAACGGTGCCGGCCGTCCTGTCATGGAGATGAACCAGCTCCTGAAGCAGTTTGAGATGATGAAGAAGATGATGAAGAACCAGGGCGCGATGATGCAGATGGCTGGAGCGCTCATGGGCGGCGGTGGTGGCGGCATGGGCGGTCTGGGCGGCCTGCTTGGCGGCCTCGGCGGGGGTGGGAAAATGCCCAAGCTCCCACCGGGCATGAAGTTTCCGAAGTTCTGATCTTCAACCGGCGGTCGCGAGCGAAGCTCTTGCGTGAATCCTTTTTTCCCGCCATCACTGGCACGGCTCCCGCATTCCTTTCGTCCCCATGCCGAAACTCACCATCGTCTTTGATGACGCCCAGGAAATCGTTGTTCCGCTCGCGGACCTGCTCACGGTCGGCAGTGCTGAAGACAACGACATCGTCGTCGATGATGCCCGGCTTGCCGCGCATCATGCGGAGGTCGCTCTACGGCCGGATGGCACGGTGAAGGTTTACGATCTCGGGTCCGCCACCGGCACCTTTGTGAATGGTGAGCGTGTCACGAAGCACACGCTCGCGGATGGCGACAAGCTCGCGTTTGGACCTCTGAAGGCAATTTTGGACCTCGAATTGGGTGCCACGCATGCCACTGCCGTGCTGGTGCCGGCAGCGGCCTCGCATCCCCGGACCTCCGCCGGCACGCGGCGCATCCCGCTGCCCTCATCCTCGCCTCCTCCTGAGCCGCAGCCGCTGCCCTCCGCGGAAATTCATGCCGCCGAAAACCGGCTCGCCCTGATCGAAGCCGCCGCCAAACAGGCCGAGAACAACCAGCGTGACTGGCTGGCCGCCGTTGAGCGCTTGAAAAAGGAGCACGCGGAAAAGAACGTCGTGCTCGAGCAGCTCGCCAAACAAAGTGAGGAACAGCGCACCGCCATGGCGCTGCTCGTCCGCGAACTCGAAAGCAAATCCGCCACGCTGCTGCAACTGCAGACCTCCATCACGGCGGCGCAGGTCTCGCTCGACAGCGCCACCGCCCGCGAACGGGAGACCGAGGCCATGAATCGCCAGCTTCAGGAAAACCTGCGTGAGGCGGAGACCAGGCTCGCCGGGCTGAAGCGCCTCAGCCTTGATGCAGAAGCTCAAGCACGCGAGGCTGCCTCGGCGCAGTTGCTTCAGGAATCGATCGCCAGCATTCAAAGTCGGCTCGATCTCATGTCCGCCCGCGAACGCGAGGAAAGCCAGCGGCTTGATCAAGTCCGCCAGACGCTCACCACCGAGGAGGCCCGCCTGGCGGAGATCCGCCGTCAGATCAGCGAGGGCGAGGCGCGGGCAAGAGAGGCCGCGGCCATCCCACCCTTGCAGGCGTCCATCGCCAGCGTGCAGGCCCGGCTTGAGGAGTTGAAGGCCCAGGAGGAGGAAATGACACAGCGTGCCGGGCAGGCGCATCAAAGCGCAAGCAACGAAGAAGCCCGTCTCGCTGAGCTTCGCCGTCAGGTGACCGAGGCCGCGGACCTCGAAGCGGGTCATCGCGGCCAGGTCGAGGCGGCCAAGACCCAGCTCGCGGACTTGAAGTCGCAGATCGATGGTTTCTCTCAGGCCGAGGAGAAACTCGCCGCGCTGCGTGAGGCGGTCGCTGAGGCGGAGAAGCAGCAGGCCAAGCACAGCACGGCCATCGCCGGACTTCAGGAGGAGCGGCAGTTTCAGGAGCAGGCGCTCACCGAGGTCGAGACCCAACTTGCTGAGGCGCAGGAATCGCTCGCGGATACCAAGGACGAACTTGCCACCGAGAGACTGCGCTTGGAGGAGCTGCGGGCGCGCCGGGCAGAGTTCCAGGCGGCCAATGATGCGCCGATGGAGGACCTTCAGCGGCGCATGGAGCGGGCTCGTCACGACCTCGGCGTCATCGAGGCGCGGTTGCGGCCTGTGCGGGATTGGAAGGAAGCCCAGGAGCGTCGTCTCGCGCAGCTTTCGATGCTTCCGCCAGCTTCGCCGGAGGCGAAGGAACTGCTGCGCGAGATCGACAGCGAGGCGGCGGACCTTCTGCACATCGTGAACATCCCGCCCAGCCGCACGCCGCGCATCATCCAGGTCGAGGCTCCCTACTTCCAAGGTGTGGCGATGAAGTCCGAGCACACCCGCGTGTCTCCCGCTACCGCATGAAAAAACTCCTTCCACTCCTGCTCGGCACCTCGCTCTTTGCTTCGGACTGGCCGCAATTTCTCGGCCCCAATCGCGATAGCTCCGCCGCTGAATCGGAGAAAGCTATTGTCGGCACTCAAGAAGCGGAACGCGTCTGGAAAAAAGATCTCGGCAGCGGTTTCGCCGGCCCCGTCGTGGCCGGGGGAAAGGTCTTCATCTGCCACCGCCTTGGCGATGAGATCATCACCGAGGCTCTTGCTCCATCCAGTGGTGAGACGATTTGGCGTCACGCCTACGTCACCGACTATCGCGACAGCTTTGGCTTCGACAACGGCCCGCGTGCTGTCCCGGCTGTGGTGGATGGGAAAGTCTTCACGCATGGTCCCGAAGGCCGCGTCGAGGCGCTCGATGCCGCCGATGGGAAGCTGGTGTGGACCTTTGATACCGTCGCGGAGCTTGGCTCGCCTCAAGGATTCTTCGGACGCGCCTGCTCCCCGCTCGTCGCCGATGGCAAAGTGTTGCTCAATGTCGGTGGGCGTGATGGCGCGGGCATTGTCGCCCTGGATGCAAGGACCGGAAAACTTGTCTGGAAGGCCACCAAGCATGAAGCGGGCTATGCAGCGGGCGTGCTCATTCCCGGCGATGCCAGCGTCGCAGCCTTTTTCACGCGAAACGGCATCTCCCTTGTCAGCGTCGCCAGCGGCGAGGTGTTGGCGGATGAGCGTTTCCGTGCCGAGATGGACGCCAGCGTGAACGCGGCCACACCGCTCGCCTGCGGCCCCGGCCGGCTCTTTTTCTCCGCCAGTTACGATGTCGGTGCGGGTGTGTGGGAATGGAAAGCGGCGGAAAAGCGCTTCACGAACGTTTGGAACAAAACCGAGGCCCTCGACTGCCATTACTCGACACCGGTTTATCATGACGGCCATGTCTATGGCTTCCACGGACGCCAGGAGAGCGGGGCCACGCTCCGCTGCGTCTCCACCGTCGATGGCACGGTGAAGTGGGAGGCACCCGATGTCGTTCCCGGTGGCACGCTCATCCGCGTGCAGGACAAGCTCCTCATTGTCACCGAGCGTGGCGAGCTCTGGGTCGTCAAAGCCACCCCCGAAAAGTTCGAGATTCTCAGCACCACCCAGATCCTCGGCCTCCGCCACCGCTCTCACGCCGCCTTCGCCGACGGCATCCTCTATGCCCGCGACTCCGACAAGATGAATGCGGTGCGGGTGAAGTGAGCCATAAAGCCCGCGAACTTCCGGCAAGAAGCCCCCCTGTGCTTCGTTTCGGCGGGCATGAACGCGTTTCGTCTCA
>JBJONJ010000079.1:0-24183 GCA_046051905.1 Verrucomicrobiota bacterium | reverse complement strand
CACCCCCGAGTACATCGCCCCGGAGCGGCTGGAGCCGGGCTCCATCGTGGATCACCGGGCGGACATTTATGCCCTCGGCGTGGTGATGCATGAGATGTTCACGAGGAAGACCCCATTGGCTGCCGGCTCCTCTGCCATGACGAACATGCCGGACGCCTACGCCACGGTCATCGCCCGCTGCATGGCTCCCGATCCGGCGAAGCGCTTTCAAACCGCGGAGGACATCCGCCGCTTCCTTGCCACGGCGGAGGCGGTGCGAAACAAGAAAGCACCTCTGGCACCTCCTCCGGAGCCTGTATCGCTGAAATCAAAGAACCCGGAGGACGAGCAGGAAGTTCGGGCCGGTCGTGGCGAAGCCATGCGCTGGTTGTGGGCCACCGCTGCTTTTGCGCTGATCGCGGGTGGCTGGTGGTGGATGCAAAAACAACGTGAGAACGAAAAACTGGCCGCCGCAGAGGCTTTCCGCCAATCCAAGGCCGCCGAACAGACAGCCAGAGCCGCCGAATTGGAAGCCGAGAAGGCCAGGCCAAAGAGCAATGAAGCTCCCCCAAACGCCCCAAAAGCAGAACCCACCCCCAAGGTGGCCGATCAACTACCCCCGCTGCCTGCGGAACCGCCCTTCAAACCCGAGGCAGGCCCTTTCGCGATTCTAAAGAGACTCAAGGGGCACACCGCTGCCACTCACAGTGTGCATGTCCAACCGGACCAAGGGCGCGTGGTCAGCTTCAGCGAGGACAACACGATCCGGATTTGGAATGTGGCGGGCGGCAAGGAAGCGCGGCGTCATACCAGCCCGCTGGGTGGTCTCAGCCAAGGCTGGCCCACCTCGGATGGAAAAAGGGCGGTGATGGATGATTGCCAGCACAATGAGGTGGCAGTCATCGAACTCGAAAGCGGCAAGGTCGGGGGGCGCACTCGTCTTTCTAAAGAGCCTCTCGTCCGCAGCATCTGGGCTCCGGGAGAGATGGCCGTCTATTCACTGGCTGCCGCGACACAGGGCGGCGTGTTCCTCTGGGATCCGGCACGGCCCATCCCCCCCGCCCAACTCATCATCTGGCCGCGGGCGGCCTACGACATGGCTTTTCTAGCCGGTGACCGTTTCATTATCACCGGCGCTCTACTTAATAAGGCCGGATCTCCGCCAACAGCCGCCAGCCAACAGCGCCTCTCAGGCGAGCCCAGGGCGGCTGTTTTCTCCACCAAGAAGAAGCGGTTCCTCCACGAGGTGTCCGGTTACCGAGCCCATGCGCACAAGCTGGCCGCCTCGCCAGATGGGAGACTGCTCGCCTGCATCCAAGATGGAAAGCTAGCTCTTTATGATGTGACCACGATGACGCCATCGAGCGTCAAGGTCAGCTCGAAAGACCTCACCGGCCTTGCCTGGACACCTGACAGTCGATTTCTGCTTCTCGGCCACGTGAATGGCAAGGTGCGGCTTTGTGATGCTTGGACAGATAGTGAGGTGGCTGCTGTCGATGCAGGCATCCGTGTCACTTCCTTTGGCCTCTCGAAGGACCAAACATGGGCCGTGGCCTCAGGGGAGGCATTATCGGGCAATCCGAACGCCACCATGGCAGAGGCACACGATTTGCTGCTACTGCGCCTGCCGGATCTTTCCTCCGTCCCCCGCAGCCCGCCGCCCACAGCAACGCTCACCAGCGTGGCAGACATCTTGCGCATTGATGCCGAACTGGCCCGGCTCTACAATCAGTCCATCGTTTCCGCCCAGGAAGCCCTTGTGACTGATGAACGACTCACGTCTGCGATCGTGGAACTCACCAGCAAGTTCGGCCAGGCACTCAAACGTGCCGCCTCCACGGCCTCTCCGCCCGCTGTTCAGGCAGCCATGATAAGAGAGGCCGATGCCATTGCCCGGCGCGCTCCGGTTCCGCCTGCTTCCACCGATGCGGCGACCATCGGAGAGCACCAGCGCCTGCGGGGCATCTACCGCCAACAGCTCGCCCAACTAAACTCAAAACGTCAGCAGGACACTACCATGCTCCGCCAGACACTGGAGCCACTTGTCAAAGAGCTCGCCGCGAAACGCAGCAGAGACGCCCCGGGAGCTGCCCGCTGCCATGCGTTTCTGACTGCCCTCACCCAGTTGAAGCCATTCGAAGCCGTCTTGGAGGATGCTTTCAAAGCTGCCAGCCAAAGGTAAAAAGTGGCTCGCACAGCCTGGCCAACCTGTTTTCGAGCTGGTTTGAACGCGAAGCTTGCCAAACAGCATTCGGCATGTAATAATTTGATCAAATTAACTTCTCATATATGAAAGTTTTTTAGCTTTCCGGGCCAAAAACTTTATGATTTATATGGATTTAATGTTGATTGTATATTTTGACTGTCTATATTACCTGAATCCGAGATAATTTTAAAAAACCATAGCTCTAAGGAAACTCTACTATGAACAACGGCATCAAGACTCCAGCCAAAGACCATGCCCAACTGGCCGATTTCATTCTGTTTAGTCAGCGTGAGTTCCTGCTAAACCTTTCCCGCGAGCTGAACCGGGACAATATCTCCTTCGCCCAGTTCTTCCTGCTGAGCTATCTCTCCACCTCCCCGGAACTCACCATGACGGACATCGCCCGGAAGATGGGTCACTCCACCGCCGCGGCCACCGGCCTCGTCGATCGTCTCGAAAAGCTCGGCTACATGGAGCGCACCCACGCCATTGATGACCGCCGCAAGGTTCTCGTCCGCATCACTTCCCAGGGCCTCCAACTCGTCTCCCGCCTGCGTGACGAACTGCAAAACCAGGTGGCCTCCGCCATGAGCGAGACCGCTTCCCTGGACGCCGCCCATTTCATCTCCTCCTACCGTTCGCTCGATACGGCGACGGCACGCTGAGCCCCCCATTCCCTCAACACACAGCCAGAAACCATCGAGGGCGCTGCGGATTCTCCGTTGCGCCCTTGGTGTTTTTTCAGGATAAGAGCCGCCATGCCTTGGATGACCTTTCCCGCGCTCGACGCCCTCGCCGGTGGTGGCTTTGCGCACCGTTTCACCCTCCGCCATCCGGAGATCGATGTGAACGCGGAACGCGCCGTCGTCGTCGAGCGGCTCTGGGACTGGCACCGCCAGCAGGCCGCGGAGATGGGTTTTGACCCCAAAAACCTCTGCATCGCTGAGCAGGTCCACGGCAGCGAAGTGGCCGTGATCGAAAGAGTGCCCGAAAAACCCGTTCCCGGCACCGATGGCCTCATCACCTGCGTCCCCGGTCTCGTGCTCGGCATCTATGTGGCCGATTGCGGGGCGGTTTTCATCATCGATCGCCGCACCGGAGCCTGTGGGCTGCTCCATTCCGGGAAAAAAGGCAGCGAATTGGGCATCACCGCCCGTGCCTTACATCTCATGGCAGAGAAATTTGGCTCCAAACCGGAGGATCTGCACGTCCAGCTCGCCCCCTGCATCCGCCCGCCCGCCTATGAAATCGACTTCGCCGCGCAGATCCGCCAAAATGCCCTCGATTTCGGCATCCCTGCCGCCCAGGTGCATGATTGCGGCATCTGCACCTCGTCCGATACCGCCCGCTATTACTCCTACCGCCTCGAAAAAGGTCGCACCGGCCGCATGCTGGCCCTTTTAGGCCGCCGAGCCTGATTTCTTCCCATGACGCTCCTTTCTCCCGCCAAGATCAATCTCAGCCTCCGCATCCTCGGCAAACGCCCGGACGGCTTTCACGAGATCGAAACCCGTCTCGTCCGTCTCGCCTTTGGCGATACCGTGGAGATCGAACACCTCGGCGCAGGCACGCAGGTTGCCTTCACCTGCTCCGATCCCACCGTCCCCTCCGACGAGTCCAACCTCGCCTTCAAGGCTCTCCGCGCCTTTGAGAGTCGCACCGGTCAGCAGTCCTCCTGGCGCATCCATTTGGAAAAACGCATCCCGCATGGTGCCGGCCTCGGCGGAGGCAGCAGCAATGCCGCCACCATCCTCCGCGCCGCGAACGACCTCACCGGTCGCCCGCTCAGCCTCCCGCAACTCCTCGAAATTGCCGCCCAGATCGGCTCGGATGTGCCCTGCTTCCTGCTCGATAGCCCCGCGGCCGATGGCACTGGCCGGGGCGAGATCGTGCAGCCCGCCGCCTTCCCCCAACGCCTGCCCGTCGTCCTCATCAAGCCCCCCTTCCCCATCCCCACCCCCTGGGCCTACAAACAATGGGCCGGCTCCAAGGAAATCCCCGGCGTGCTTTACGCTCCGCAGCTCTGTGAATGGGGTGCCATGGTCAATGATCTCGAACGGCCCGTCTTCCAGAAATACCTCCTGCTGCCCGCCTTGAAAAACTGGCTCCTGGAGCACGGCGAAGTCCGTGCCGCCCTCATGTCCGGCTCCGGTTCCACCATGTTTGCCATCACCGACACGGACGTGCAGGCCGCCGAGCTTGCCCAAAAAGCCCGCGCCTGGTGCGGTGAGACCTCCTGGACCCACGCCACCCGCACCGCGACCGCTTGAATTCCATCCACCAACCCGCCATGAATTCCATCCACCAACCCGCCATGAAATCCATCCTCACCCTCGCTCTGCTCGCCTCCACCACTTTCGCGGCGGATTACTCGCGTGTCATTTTCGCCGATGACTTCTCCGCCGAAGGTTTCGGACCACGCTGGGGACATTACAAAAGCTCCAGCGTCGTCAAAGCCGGCGTGCTCGTGGGCATCACCGCGCCCACCTCCGATCACAGCGCCGTGGACCACATCAGGTTTGACGGAGAAAAAGATCTCCAGGTCTCCGTGAAGTTCCGCTTCACCAGCGACAAGGCAAAGAGCTTCAACGTGTGGTTTGACGACAAAGGCTACAAAGGCTCACACGCCGGTCACATCTGCCAGGCCACCATTTCACCCACGAGCGTAAACATCGCCGATGCCAAAACCGGCGGCTTCGACCTCACCGGCGGCCTCTACGACCGCAAAAAGGCCAACCAGCTCACCGAGGACGAGAAAAAGATGCTCGCCGCCAAGCAGAAGCGCTTCCCCGCCAAGCTCGCCCTCAACGACTGGCACACCCTCGTCGTCACCACCGAGGGCGATACCCTCCGCGTGAGCATCGATGGCAAAGAAGCTGGCTCCTTCTCCTCCCCCGGCATCACCCACGACACCAAATCCCTCGTCAGCCTCACCACCAACGCCGTCGATGTCGAATACGACGACTTCAGCCTCAAAGCCGTCGCAAAGTAACCCCCGTCACTCCGGTCAATCAGGTCAATAAAGTCACTTCGCCAGCTTCACCTCCCGCACGCCCACTTCGCCCTCGAAAGCGATGAAGTTCAACTGGGCCTTTTCCTCCGCCAAAACGGCGTGTTGGGCCTTCAACGTGACGCCGGCGAATTCGGCGGTGAGTTCCTCACCTTTGAAAGTCAGGCGCAACGTCTGCCAATCGCTCGATTTGAACTTCACACGCTGTTTGCCGAGCTGAATCGTCTCCTGGTCCTTCGTGGGCGGATTGATGGCGATGTCGAGATTCGCATGCGAGAGCACCACCCGGTAGCTGTGCTTGTTCCCCGCCGTGTGGATGCGTAGCGAGTGCCGATCCGCCTCGCCAAGGAGGAGCTGGAATTCGAGCACACCATCGGTGAACGACGTGGGACCGGTCAGCGTGGCACCTTTGGCATTGGCCTTGCCAAACATCGCTCCATCTCGCGGTGCCCATCCTTTGAATTTCGTCAAATCGACCAGCTCGGCGTTCTTCAGCGGCGGCAGCGCGGCAAAAGCCGGTTTCGGCTTTACGCCGGCTGGAGGCAGCTCGCGGCTGTAACCGCCGTCGCGGTAGCGATTCAGCAACGCCGCGAGTTCCTTCACCTGCTCAGGTTGCTTCGCGGAAAGCTCGTTCGCCTCGGCGAGATCGGCTTTCAGGTCGTAGAGCTGTGGCTTGAACTGAATCGCGTGCGCTTTCTTCGCCGCAGGCTTCACGTCATCGGCAGGAATGCCTTCGATCCATTTGTAGCTGCCTTTGCGGATGGCGAAATTGCCATCCGCGCTGTGCACGATCACATCGGGCCGCAGCGGAGCTTCGTAATTTTCGCCAAGCCAGGCTTTGGATACATCGTGACTGTCCTCGGCACCTTCGCTGGCCTTTGGCAGAGCGGCACCCGTGATCGCGGCGATGCTGGCGAGCGTATCGACGATGCTGATCGTTTCATCGCACACCGTGCCTGCGGGCACATGGCCGGGCCAGCGCACGAGATAGGGCACACGGAAGCCACCTTCCCACACATCATGCTTTCCACCGCGAAACGGCCCCACGGGCTTCAATCCGGCCTTCTGCGCATCGGTTTGCACGAGGTTGGTGTTCTCCGGCTTGTTCACACCGCCGTTGTCGCTGCTGAAGAGCACCAGCGTGTTTTCTGCGAGGCCTTGCTTGTCCAACGCCGCGAGCACACGGCCCACGCTAAGGTCCAGATCGCCGATGAAGTCGCAAAACGGCCCGCCCTTGCTTTTGCCCGCCGTGGCCTTCGAAGGCGTGATCGGGTTATGCACGGCCACCGGTGTGAAATAGACGAAAAACGGCTTCTCCGCGCTCTGCTGGCCGATCCACGTCACCAGCTTGTCGGTGAGCGTTTCCATCACGTTTTCGTCCACCCTCTTCGGAGCATTCAAATCGAGCGTTTTGGTCGGTTTTCCCTTCTGCTGACCCATCGTGACATACGGCGGACTCGGCTGTGATGGACTCTCCTTGTTCAAACCATAGACCCAATGGTTCTCGACATACACACCGCTGAGATCGCCATGATTTGCGGGCACGCCAAAGTGGTAATCAAAGCCGATTTCGAGAGGTCCTGGCTTCAGTTCCTTCGTGTAATCACACTTCTCCGCCGTGCCGTAGCCGAGATGCCATTTGCCGACCGCAGCGCAGCTGTAGCCCTGTTGTTTCAACATCGACGCCACCGTGATACGCGACGTCTCAATGTGCAGCGGTGCCGTGGTGCCCAGCACCTCGCTGATGAGCGACGTGCGCCAGCAGTAGCGTCCCGTCATCAGCGCATAACGCGTCGGCGAGCACACCGACGAGGTCGTATTCGCATCCGTGAATCGCCGACCTTGCTTCGCCAGGCGATCAATGTTCGGCGTGCTCACCAGCTCAGGATTCGCCCCGTAACAGCCCACACTGCCCCAGCCGAGGTCATCGCTGAGGATGACGATCACGTTAGGCTTTGCCGCGTGGAGCAAAGGGCAGACGGCAAAGAGGAATAAGAAAACGCGTTTCATGGCCGCGCGGGAACGAAGAAACCTTCGCTGCCTTTCCAAGCCAATATCGAATATCGAACAAGGAGCTCCGAATGATGAAGTTCTGAACCTTCGGACTTCGACATTCCTTGTTCGACATTCGATATTCCTGGCTCCTCACGGGCTCATCCGCTTCTTCACCCACACGCCGCCTTCCCGCACATACACCAGCCGATCATGCAGACGGCTCGTGCGGCCTTGCCAGAACTCGATCTCGCTCGGCTGGATCGCGTAGCCCCCCCAAAACGGCGGACACGGGACATCGCTACCGAATTTGGCCTCAAACTCAGCCGCACGGTTGTCTAGCCACGCACGATCTGGAATGATCTGGCTCTGCGCCGAGGCCCAGGCACCGATTTGGTGGCCTGCGGGACGCGTGGCAAAGTAGGCCTGCGCTTCCTCATGCGGCAGTTTGCTCACCGTGCCACGCACGATGGCCTGGCGATGCCGCTCGTTCCAAAGAAAGCACGCTGCGGCACGCGGATTGGCGGCCAGATCGCGGCCTTTGGCGCTTTCGTAGTTCGTGAAAAACTGGAAGCCGCGCTCGTCGATACCTTTGAGCAAAACGGTGCGCACATTCGGCGTGCCGTCGGGCGTGGCGGTAGCCAGCTGCATGGCGTTTGGCTCGGGGAGCTGGTGCGCCAGGGCATCATTGAACCACAGCTTGAAAAGCTCCACCGGATCGGCGGGCGTATTCGATTCGAGCAGCACGTCGAGATCATAGCTCACGCGCAGGTCTTGGAGATTGAGTTTGTCAGGGGAGGACATTGAGATAGAAAGAGAGCACACCATGCCCGCGCCTGTCACCGGAGTTTTAGCTGATCTTGAAGGTATTTTGCTCACGCCAGAGCAAATTCAGTCTCGCGTGGCCGTGATGGCCGCCGAGCTGAACCGCCAATACGCGGGCAAGGTCGTCAGCGTGCTCGCCTTGATGGACGGTGCTCTCTTTTTCGTCGCTGACCTGCTGCGTCACCTCGACATGCCCGTGCGTCTTTATACCCTCAGCGCCAGCAGCTACCACGGCGGCACCTCCAGCAGCGGCGAGGTGCGCATGAACTGGCCCGCCGGGCTCGATTTCAAGGATCAAGACGTGCTCCTGCTCGACGACATCCTCGACACCGGCCTCACGCTCAGCGTCCTCCGCGAAAAAATCGCCGCGCAGCAGCCCGCCTCGCTGCGCACCGGCGTGCTGCTCGCGAAAAAACGCGAGCGTGTGCGTGACGTGATCGTCGAGGACATCGGCTTCGAAATCGAAGACGAATTCGTCGTCGGTTACGGCATGGATTACCAAGGCCGCTTCCGCAATCTGCCCTGCATCGGCATCCTGAACCCCGCGTGATGCCATGACCGTCCGCGTGCTCTTTTTTTCCGTCCTCAAAGACCTCACCGGCACCGGCGAAGCGCCCGTCGAATGCCCCGCAGGCTCCACCATGGCCGATTTGCTCGGAATCGCCTTCCAACGCTGGCCGAAGCTCCGCGAATGGGACCGCAGCCTCCTCCTCGCCCTCGACCAGACCTATGTGAAACGCGATGCGCTGCTCCATGATGGCGCGGAGGTGGCGCTTATGCCGCCGGTGCAGGGCGGCTGATGCGAATGACGAAACCAGAATTCCGAATGACGAAGGAAACCCGAAGCCCGAATGCCGAAACAAGCCACTGAGCCACTTTGAAGCATTTTTCGGCCTTCGAACTTCGTCATTGATTCGACATTCCTCATTCTGGTTTTGTCATTTTCACGCCATGCGCCTCTTCTTCCTCCTCTTCGCCCTTTGCCCTCTGCTCTCCGCCGCCCCCCCAAACATCGTCTTCATCCTCGCCGATGATTTTGGCTATGGCGACCTCGGCTGCATGGGCGGCACGGACATCGCCACACCAAACATCGACCGGCTCGCGACCGAGGGCGTGAAGTTCACCGACTTCTACGCGAATGCGCCTGTCTGCACACCGACACGCACCGGCTTCATGACGGGCCGCTGGCAGCAGCGGTGTGGCATCGAGTTCGCGTTCGGGTATCAGGTGGAGCAGTTTCGCCGTGTGAAGGGCGAGTGGGTGCCGGAGAAGGATTTTCACGGCCTGGGGCTGCCTTTGAGCGAAATCACGCTGGCGCAGAAAATGAAGGCCGCAGGCTATGCCACGGGTGCCTTTGGCAAATGGCATCTCGGCTTCAAAGATGAATACAACCCCGTCAATCGTGGCTTCGACGAGTACTTCGGCGAATTGCTCGGCCACTGCGATTACTACGGCCACGCCTACTACGACGGCACCTATGCGCTGCGAGACGGCCTCAAGCCCGTGAAGCAAGAAGGCTACTTCACCGACCTCATCAATGACCGCGCGGCCAAGTTCATCCGCGAGCACGCGAAGCAGCCCTTCTTCCTCTATGTGCCTCACCTCGCCGTGCATGCACCGTTTCAGCCGCCGGATGCACCGCAGACGCCCGTGGTGACGAAAGACAGCATGCACCACGGCAGCCGCGCCATCTACAAAGCCATGGTCGAGCGCATCGACCAGGGTATCGGCATGATCCTCGCTGAGCTCGAGAAGAACGGTCTCGCAGAAAACACCCTCGTCGTTTTCTCCAGCGACAACGGTGGCGAACGCTACAGCCGCAATGCGCCGCTCTTCCATCACAAAGCCACCCTTTGGGAAGGCGGCATCCGTGTGCCCTGCCTCATGCGCTGGCCCGCGAAGCTGCCGAAAGGCAAAACGACCGCGCAAATGGCCATCACCATGGATTTACACGCCACCTTCCTGGCTGCGGCTCGTTCTGTAGTCCCGGCTTCAGCCGGTTCTGAGCCGCCTCAAGGCGGAACTACGAACGATGAAAAACCGCTCGACGGCATCGACCTCGTCCCGCTGCTCACCAGCGAGGCCAAGCCCATCGACCGAACTTTCTTCTGGCGCATCGACCGCTCAAATCGCAAGCAGAAGGCCATCCGCCACGGCAAATGGAAATACATCAACGACGGCAACACCATGGACCTCCTCTTCGACCTCGAAGCCGACATCGGCGAGCGCAGCAACCTGGGCTACCAGCAGCCAGAAATCCTCGACGACCTCAAATCACGCCTCAAAGCCTGGGAAGCCGAGATCGACGCGACGGAACGCGAAATCTGGGTCAAATGAAGCCACTGCCATGACCTTCCTCGACTGCACTCACGACCACCTGGAGGCCATTCAAGCCATCTTCAACGAGGCCATCGTGAATTCGACGGCACTCTACGACTACGAGCCGCGTTCCACCGAAGTGATGGACGCATGGTGGGTCGCGAAGCAGGAGAAAAATCTGCCCGTCATCGGCGTGCTCGATGAAGATGGCACGCTGATGGGCTTCGGCAGCTACGGACCTTTTCGTCCGCATGCGGCCTACCAGCACACGGTGGAGCACTCGATCTATGTGGATGCTCGTTTTCGAGGTCGCGGCCTGGGGAAAGAGCTTCTCCATCGCTTGATCGAGCGAGCCACGCAGCAAGGCTACCACATGATGATCGGCGTGATCGACGCGGAGAATGCCGGAAGCATCGCCCTGCATGCGAAAGCGGGTTTCGAGTCCTGCGGGCATATCCGCGAGGCAGGATTCAAATTTGGCCGTTGGCTCGATCTGGCACTCTACCAGCTCATTTTGAAGCCTTGAAGCACCGGCAGCTTTTCCGTGCTGCCCACCGGTTTGTCAATGTCTGTGGCGAGCTTCACGCCATCCCGCATCGTCACCAAGACCGTCTCCTGCTCAGAATGAAGAGAAAGAGACAAAGACGGGAGCGCATCGCGCAGCATACGCTCCCGAAACGACCTCACGATCACTCCGCGAGGAGCTTCTGCACCTTGTCCTCAAGGCCGCCGCGGGCGTTGGTGCTCACGACCATGCCTTTCTTGTTCACCAGCCACATCGCCGGGATGGAGTTGATGCCGTATTTGGAGGAGATCTCGTTTTTCCAGCCCTGACCGTCGAAGAACTGCGGCCATTCCATGCCACGCTCCTTCACGAAGGACTCGAGCTTGGCCTTGTCGGAATCGAGCGAGATACCCACGATCTCAAAGCCCTTCGGATGCAGGTCCTTGTAAGCCTTCAACACGTTCGGGAGCTCCGCGACGCAGGGACCGCACCAGGTGGCCCAGAAGTCGATGAGCACCACCTTGCCCTGAAGTTTGGCCAGATCGACCTCGCGGCCGTCCACGGCGGTGAATTTGAGGTCGAGCGGCTTGGTCTTGAGATCCGCGGTGGCCTTGATGCTGTTGATTTTGCTCTCGACCATCTGGTTGCGCTTTTCGGAGGGGAAGTCCTTGAGGTGCTTCTCCGCCTTCGCCATCCACGCCGCACTGTCGCCACCGGACTCTTCGACGGCCTCGTAGGCCTGCATCACGTTGATGAAGCTCGCCTCGGACTTCGTCTCCGGTTTCGCGTCGGCAGCCTGGATGATCTCATCAAGGCTCACCGCTGCTGTGGAAGGCGCGGCCACGCCGGCCATCTGGCGAGCACGACCCACCATGGATTCAAACAACGCGGCGTCATAGCGTCCGGAATTCTTCGGTGCCGCTTTCATCGCGGCCGCCACCGCGTCGTCGAAGGCCTTCAGGCTCGTTTTGAGGAATTCGATCGCTTCCTCGCGCGACTTTGGACGCTGTTTCGGGCTCTTGATGGCCTCGATTGCTTCCGAGACCTTTTGCCACTCGGCATCGCCATCAGCGGCACGGAGTGAGGACGACATGGTCGCTAGCAAGGCAGCGACCCCAAGTGAGAGAAAGCGTGATGCGTTCATTCCGTGACCCTAAAGGGCGGCCTAGACTGCTGGCAATCGTAAAAGCAATGCCTTCGCGAATCCCTGCCGCTCAACGCAGGCCATGCACGGGTTTCACAGGGGCCCCTCTTGCTACTCCCGCAAAACCTCCGTCGGACACTCTGGCAAGGACGCCAAAAAGGCGCGGCCGTAGGGCTTGGTGAGGATGCGGTTGTCGAGGATGGCGCAGATGCCGGTGTCGCTGGCGTTGCGAATAAGACGGCCGACGCCTTGCCGGAGCTTCAGGATGGCCTCGGGCACGCTGTATTCGGAGAAGGCATTCATGCCCTGCGCCTCCAGATGCTCGATGCGTGAGGCCGTGATCGGATGATCGGGCACGGCGAAGGGCAAACGCGTGATGATGACGTTGCTCAATGATTCGCCGGGCACGTCCACGCCGGTCCAGAAGCTGTCGGTGCCACACAAAACGCTGTGCGTGTCGTTCTTGAACTCGGCGAGCATTTGATGCCGCGGCATGCCGCGACCTTGCACGAGCAAGCGCCAGCCTTGCTTCGAGCAGTGAGACTCCAGCTTGTCCGAGAGCGAGGTCATCTGGCTGTAACTGGTGAAGAGCACAAAGGCGCGGCCTTTGCTCAAATCGAGGAAATGGCAGATCCAGTGCAGCAGGCGGTCGAGATAGCCTGGATCGCTCGGCTGCGGCATCTTTTGCAGCAGGTAGAGCGTCATCTGCCGCTTGAAATCGAAAGGGCTCTCGATGCAGGCGGCACGAGCTTCATCAGCACCCACGCGATTGCGGAAGTAGCGCAATTCCTCGTCGTGACCGATGCCGAGCGTGGCGCTGGTGAAGACGCAGGCCTTCCGGCTGGCGAAAAAGATCTGCCGCAGCTTGGGCGAGACATCCACAGGCGCGGTGTGCAGCGAAATGATGTTCTTTTCCGGGCCAGTGCGCTCCACCCAATGGACGTGGTCTTCCTGCTCCTGGTCCAAATACATCTTCAAGCCGGCTCCGACGGCCCGCAGGCGCTTCGCGAGATCGTGCAGCTCGAGCTTGGTGTGCTCCTTGTGCGCGGCATCGCCGGCCTTGTCGGCTCGTTTGGCAAGTCGTTCGAGTGGGAGGGCCAGCGTGTTCTCAACGAGTTCAGGTTCCCGCACGCGGAACTCACGGCCGAGGGCATTGAATTTGCACGCGGCCTCGACGCTGCGGAAAAAGCTGTTCACGAGGTCGATGGTGCTCAAGACCTCGCGAATGCCATCTTTGTCCCCCACGAGCTGGAAGAAGCCTTTTCGCGTCTTCGGATTGTGCAGGCGCCCGAGGTCGAATTTGAGGTTCGATTCGCTGATATGCAGCCCGAAGGCCTTTGCGGCCACGTTTTCGATGGTGTGCGCCTCGTCGATGATGACGAAGTCACGCGGGAAGAGGAAGTTCGCATCTTCCGTGGTCGTCTCATCGGCGGAGGCAAGCAGTGTGAAGAAGAGCGTGTGGTTCAGCACGATCACATCGGCCTTTTCCATGCGGCGGCGGGTGTCCTGATACCAGCAACGGCTTCCCGGCGGGCAGCGGCGCGGTGTGCAGGCATGCGGCTCGCTGCACACGAGCGACCACACGCGGGCGCTGGGCGTGAAGTCGAGATCACTCAGCGTGCCGTCCTCCGTTGTCGCCGCCCAGTCGGCGATCATGCCGAGCTCGGACGCTTCGGACGAGCTGAACAGATCACCGCTCTCGCTCATCGCCCGCTGAAGCCGCGTGGGGCAAAGGTAATTGCCGCGCCCCTTTAAAATCTCGGCGTGGAAGGTGCCGACGATCTTTTGCACCAGCGGGATGTCTTTGCTGATGAGCTGCTCTTGGAGATTGATCGTGTGCGTGCAGATGATGGCCTTGCGCTTCTGCTCCAGCGCAAAGGTCACCGCCGGCACGAGGTAGGCGAGCGACTTGCCGACGCCGGTGGCGGCCTCGCAAACGAGCGCATGACTTTCATCCAGCGCCTCGCTGACGAGTTCCGCCATGCGCTGCTGCTGCGGGCGATACTCAAACTGCGGTGATTCCGAGAGCTTGCCATCCTCCGAGAAGGCGATGCGCATGCGCGGTGCCAGCGGCGGCCTTTTCGGCATCGCAAACGGCCTGCCCTCTTCGTGATCTTCAGCGACGTAAAACATGTGGGCGCGATCAGCGGAGCACCTTCACCGTGCCTGAGGCTCCAGCCGGCCAGCGAGCACCTTCTTTGACCCACTTTGTCAGGATCTCATATTCATCATCGGTAAGACGCTCGCCCACGGTGGGCATGATGCTCATTTTGGTATGGGCGCTGTGCAGGTTGGAGATGAGCAGACTGTTTTCGGGACTGCCGGGCACGATGAAGGTGCCGAGAGCACCGGAGCGCATGGCTTCGGCGCGGTTTTCGAGGCTCATGTGGCCCGGCAGGGCCTGGCGGTTGTGGCACATGACGCACTTCGCCTCCAAAACGGGCTTCACATGGGTGATGAAGTCCACCGGGGCATGCTTCGCCGCGTGGATCTGCTCTTTGGAGAGCACGTTTTCACCGAGCGGCTTGGTTTCTGAATCCACGGGCGCGGTGCAAGAAGCGAGCAGCAGGGCAAAGGCGAGGCGTTTCATGATTCCGTTTATAAACGCGGGCAGCATGGGCATGCAATCGGCGTGATGCGGCATTTGCACGAGGGCGCTCCCGGCTTCATAGCTGCCGCCCCATGTCCCGCCAGCCTGCCTACGACCTGCTCTCCCTCGGTGAAGTCCTCCTGCGCCTCGATCCCGGCGAGGGACGCGTGCGCACCTCCCGTCAGTTCACCACCTGGGAGGGCGGTGGCGAATACAACGTGGCTCGCGGCCTGCGCCGTTGCTTTGGCCAGCGCACTGGCATCCTGACCGCCTTTGCCGACAACGAGATCGGCCGCCTGATTGAAGATCTCATCCTCCAGGGCGGCGTCGATGCCTCGCTGGTCAAATGGGTGCCCTACGACGGCATGGGCAAACGCGTCCGCAATCCGATCAACTTCACCGAGCGCGGCTTCGGCGTTCGCGGAGCCAAAGGCAGCGTCGATCGCGGTCACAGCGCCGCCTCGCAGATCAAACCGGGCGATTTCGATTTCGATCACCTCTTCGGCACGCTGGGCTGCCGCTGGCTGCACACCGGCGGCATCTTCGCCGGTCTCAGTGAAAGCACCGCACAGGTCACCATCGAAGCCTGCGAGGCCGCGAAGCGCCATGGCGTGACCGTTTCGTATGACTTGAACTATCGCCCCTCGCTGTGGCAGGAGCGTGGCGGCTTTCCCGCCGCTCAGGCGCTCAACCGCCGCCTCGCGCCCTTCATCGATGTCATGATCGGCGTGCTCAGCGACGAGTCGCCGACCGCCGGAGCCGTCAAAGCGGGCACGGATGACATCTTCGCCGCCGAGGATGCCGCGCTGCGTCCGCAGATCGAGAAGCTCGTGGCTGAGTTTCCAAACCTCAGCACCATCGCCGCCACGCTGCGCCGCGTGCACACCGCCTCCGTGAATGATTGGGGCGCTCTCTGCTGGCATCGCGGCAGCTACTTCCGCAGCCGGAACTACCCACGCTTTGACATCCTCGACCGCATCGGCGCGGGCGATAGCTTCGTCGCTGGCCTCATCCATGGCCTACTGGTCGAAAAAGATCCGCAAAAAGCCGTCGATCTCGGTGCGGCGCATGGGGCACTCGCCATGACCACGCCCGGCGACACCAGCATGGCCACGCTGCCCGAGGTGGAAAAGCTGGCCTCCGGCGGTGATGCCAAAGTGCAGCGCTGATTTTTTCGAGCCGGACGGCGTGGCAAATTGCACTCGCTCCTTGCGCGGTGGCATCATCGCACTACTATCGGCCCGGCTCAGCCACTACCCCGTGGTGTAATGGTAACACAGGAGATTTTGATTCTCTCGTTCAAGGTTCGAATCCTTGCGGGGTAACCACCTTTGGCGAAGCACGATTCTCGCCATGAAGCTGACCGCCGCCCTCGGCCTCGCCGCCACCTGCCTGCTGACCTCCTGCGCCGACCCCGAGCCGCCCAAACCACGCCCGCCGCAGCCCTTGCTTACCGCCGCCGATCACGACAAGACCGTCAACCTTATCATCGGCGAAACGGTGGACCTCCATCTCGAATCAAACCCCACCACCGGCTATTCTTGGAACAGCCTGCAACTGCCAGATGGCAAGATCGTGAAGCAGACACACCACGCCTACCAAGGCCCCGCCGAAACAAATCAGACGCACCTGCTCGTCGGCGCAGGCGGTGTGGAGCATTGGAAATTCCTCGCCGTGGCCGAAGGGAAAACGGCACTCGCCTTGGTGTATCGTCGTGGCTGGGAAGATCCGCAGGAGACCGATCAAAAGCTCAGCATCCGCTTTGTGGTGACGAAAGAGGCTCCGAAGGAGGAGTGAAGAGCACGCCGGACCTATCCGGGGTATGTTGTTCACGCTTTAGCGTGCCATGGCTCTCAACACGCTGAAGCGTGAACAACGAACCTTTGTCCTTTCATTTGGCAGCCCGTCATCGCGGCTCTACGATGCACTGTGCGCTGTCCTGCCTGCCAAAATCCTGTGATCGAAAATGACGCCGTGTGCCGCCACTGCGCCTTCACGCTGGAGGCGGCAGATCGTCACTTCGGCATCGCTCCGGCGATGACCAAGCCGGTGTCCGACCTCGCCGAGGTGCTCTCGGGTTCCGAAAAGCGGAAGCTTGACCGGGCCTCGCAGCGTCTCCTGAACCGCTTTCCCCAAGTCGATCTTGCCGTCGTGCTCGCCGCCGTGCCACCGCAGATTCCACTGGGCGTTTATGCCTTCTGGCTCTTCAACCGGGGCCAGCTCTCCAGCCCCTCCGAAAGCGGCGGGGCAAACCGCCTCGTGCTCTTTTGCATCGACACCACTGGTCACCGCGCCGCCGCCATGACGGGTTACGGCCTCGAACCCTTCTTTCCGGAGTCCCAGCTTCAAATCTGCCTCAATGTCTATGCGCAGACCAGTGCTCAAAACGGCCTCGCCGCAGGCATCGCGGCCTTTTGGAAGGAACTGGAGGCCCAGCTCACCAAGGTCCACCTCCAGATTCCGCGCCTCTTTGGCCTCAAAACGAGTGCGGACGATGCTGATGGCAGTTTTTGATCCTCTCCCCCATGAAGCGTCGCCACTGGCTTCACTGCTTGCTCGCCACCAGCCTCGCCGGTGCTGCGGAGCATCTGCCGCAAAAGCGCACCTTCCTCGGCGTGGACCGGTTTCAGCGCCTCGTGGCCCTCGCCATCGCTGGAAACTGGCGGGCGCAGCCCATCGGCCAGCGTGTGGCCCTTTTCGGCCAGGCCATGCTCGGCACGAAATATGTCGGCTGGACGCTGGAGATCGACGACCACATCGAATCGCCCTCGGTGAACTTCCTCGGACTCGATTGCTGGACCTTCTTCGAAACCGCTCTCGGGCTCGCCCGCATGATCGCGAGGTCCAAACCAGCCTACACACCTTCCGATCTCCTTCGTGAAATCGAGATCACCCGTTATCGCGGCGGCGTCTGCCATGGAAACTACCTCGACCGCATTCACTACCTCGATGAGTGGTTCACCGACAACGCTGCCCGCGGCCATGTGCGCTACAGCACCTCCAAAATCGGTCCCGTCGTGCGTCTGCAAGGTCGGGCCAATGATGAGATGTCGCTGAACCCGAAGCTCTACCGCTACTTGAAGGCCAATCCCGCCCTCGTGCCCGCCTTGAGCCAAATCGAGCAACGCCTCGAACGCGTGCCCTTGGACTACATCCCGAAGGCCCAGGTAGCCGCCTGCGAGCCACGCCTGCAAAACGGCGACATCATCGGCATCGTCACCCATCGCGACCACGTCTTCTGCTCCCACGTCGGCCTCGCCCTCCAGATGGCGGATGGCCGCTGCCACTTCATGCACGCTTCTTTGACCGCGAAAAAGGTGCTCATCGATAAACCAATCCACGACTACCTCGCCAGCATCAAATCGCATGCGGGCATCATGGTGGCGAGACCGGTGTGATGCGGGCACTCCTGCCCGCACTGGGCGGCCAGGAGTGGCCGCCTCACTTTGGGATTTCTTCATGGTCATGATATCCCAAGGCATGTAGAAACGGTTCGCCATGGAACTCTACCAGCTCGGCTACTTCATCGAAATCGCCCGTCAGCGTCACTTCACCCGCGCCGCGGAGCGTCTGCACATGGCGCAACCCGCGCTGAGCCAGCAGATGAAGAACCTCGAAGCCGAACTCGGCACGCCGCTTTTCATCCGCGGCAAAAAAGAAACCCATCTCACCGCCGCAGGGAAAGCCCTGCTGCCGCGTGCGGAGGCCTTGCTCGCCCAGGCCGAGGCCGCGAGAGCCGCTGTGACCGATGTGGCGCAGGTTCGCGGCGGAAAATTGATCGTCGCGGCCATCCCCAGCGTCTGCGCCGGCCTGCTGCCGGAGCTATTGCATGCCTTTGGCCGCAAACATCCCGGCGTGAAACTCCAGCTCATCGAAGACAGCTCCGAACGCGTCGCCATCAGCGTGGAATCCGGCCATGCCGACCTTGGCTTTCTCCAGCTTCCCGCCAGCAAAGCCGCCTTCGAGAGTCGCGTGCTCATCACCGAGCCTTTCGTGGCGCTCGTGGCGGCATCTCATGCCCTCGCGGATGAGAAGGAAATCCCGCTCAAGCAGCTCGCGGGCGAGTCCTTCATCTTCTACAAAGGCCGCGCCCGGGATTCAGCTCTCGAAGCCTGTCGAAAGGCTGGATTTGAGCCGCACATCGCCTGTGAAAGCGGCGAGCTGGAAACCATCCGCGCCCTCGTCGCGGCGCGGGTCGGCATCGCCATCGTCCCTCAGATTGCGGCCAACCTTTTGCCCAAAAGCGTCCGTGCCGTGCCGCTGAAACAGCCGGGGCTTCAGCGCCAGATCGCCGCCGTGTGGAAGAAAGGCGGCGGACTCTCGCCTGCCGCCTCCCTACTTCTTGAGCTGGCGATGAACCGCGACTGAAAACCACTTGCCGCCGCTCCCGCCGCGTGCGAATCCATCGCCCCGCGACGCGCCCGTAGTTCAACGGATAGAATGGTGGTCTCCGAAGCCGCAGATTCAGGTTCGATTCCTGACGGGCGCACCAGCCGGAAATCGGCTGCCCCCACCCTACAGAGACTGTTACAGTGGCTGATTTCGTGGCATCACATTCAATGCCTCCACCTCGGCGGCCTTCCTTTGACGGTCATCGAAGCTCAAGAAGTCGGCAGCTTGGATTTCTAGGGCGGTGGCGACGTGGATCAAATCCAGACTGCGTGTGCCGAGAGTGGCGGTGTGCTTTTCCGTCAAAGTGAGCGTTCGCTCCAGGATGGCAGCATGATCGGCATGGATGATCTCGAAGCGGCCCACTTCAATATCAGCATTGAATTCCTGCCAAAGCTGCTTGGCCTGAGCCGCAGTAATGCGGGCGGTTTTCACAGCACGTTGAAAGGCGTTGGCGATTTCGACCCGGTGCCAGTCTGTGAGGAGAAGCGGAGGAGCCACCGAAGAGCAGGTGGCATCGGCACGGGTCGAATCAGGCTCATTGAGGTAAAGCGCCACAATGAAGCTGCTGTCTGCGGTGGCACTCATGCGCCTCGATCTTCGTCAATGAGGGCTTGAGCTGTTCCCGCTGGCAAAACGGTATCTCCAAAGACGGCGCGGCGGCGGGCGGCGAAATCTGGCCAGCTCACCTTTGGCCTGGCTGGTGCGTGATCTGCCTCACTAGCCTCTGGCGGCAGCACGCGAGCCACCACGCGACCCGCCTGGGTGATGGCGATGGTTTCGCCACGCTGAACGAGGGCCAGCCACGAAGGCAGGTCTTGGCCAAATTGTTGAAGAGTGGCGACGCTCATGTGGGGAACATATCCACCACAAAACAAGGCGGCAAGGAGCAAGTTCATCCTGCTCGGTGTGCTGGATACCGGCGGTTGCCGCCCAGTTCCCATGCGGTTGGCGTGTGATCCAAGAGAGTTTCTATGTTGGCGTCGCGAAGCTCCAAAATCCACGAACACGCATCTTCCCGCTTGAAATGGGCGAAGCAATGCCACGGGCCGCGCCAACACATTCAGGTTCTATTCCTGACGGGCGCACCAGCCGGAAAACCGGCTGCCTCTTCCGAAGCCACCTACTTCTTTTTGAAGAGGCTCTTCAGCCCGTTGAGAAGCTCCTTGGCCTCCTGCGGATTGCTGATGAGCGTTTCGAGGGCGCCGCCGCCGAGCTTTTTGATCTTGTTCACCAGTTCGTGCTGCGGCTCCGGTCGGGACAGCGAGCCGGTCAACGTGAGGTCGATGTAAGGATTGCCCTGCTGGTCGGAGATGAGAGAAAGGATGCCGCGTGTGAGGAAGTCGGGCATACCCTTGTTGTTGATACCCTGCACGATGGCCTCGCGCACGGCGGGGCCGAAGACGAGATGCAGCGGCATCACCTGCTGGTCTTTGACCGTGTTGATCCACGCCCCCTGGCCGACGGTGAAGGCAAAGTCAGGCAGCACAATGCGGGCTGGCTCGTGAAAGTAGAGCGTCTCCCGGTCGTAGCTCACCCTAGCCCTGGCCTGCTCGGCCAAAGTGCCTCCAAGACGGACGCCGCGGAGGTCGATGCCATGATCCAGCAGCTTGTTCATCTCATTGCCGGCAGCTTCTCCGAGAGTCATGTGACCGCCGATGGTGGAGCCGGCATCAAACACCAGCGTGAGGAGCGCGGCGGGCTTCCACAAAAGCGTTTGCGGCTCCAGCGGAGTCACATCGCCCTCGCCATGCAGGCTGACATCAGCGAACTGCACCGGCTTCATTGTGCCGCCAATCTCGGCCACGCCCTGCGCCTGTACCTTGGCCTTCAGGTTGGCATGAATGTGGTTGTGCTTCGCGAGGTCGGCGGGATCGACATCAATTTGATCAAGAACGATGTCGAGATCGCGGATGTCGGCCTCGAACTGCGAGGAGACGGCCTTGTTGGTGATGTGGATGTGGGCTTTTTCGAGGCGGATCTCACGCAGCGGAATGCGCTCGGGCTTCTCGGCGGGTGCAGGACCCTCGGTGGCCGCAGGCGCGGCGGGAGCAGCCGGGGCTTGAGCGACTTGGGCCGCTTCAGCAGGTGTCACGGGCACGGCTTTCGGCATGTCGTTGACTGGCGCCTCGGCCACCACCGGCCCAGCAGCGGCGGCGGGAGGCTGGAAAAGCTTTTCTAAGGAGCTACCGGTCTTTGGATCGAGGGTTTCACGAATCTCCACCCCGGCGAAGCGGATCAAATTTGGTGTGATGCGGCGGTCGAGGATGTCGTTGCTGAGCAGCTCGGCATAGGCCAGCTCAATCTGCACCGGCGCATCGACGAGCGGCGGACGTTCCGAGATTGCCTTGCCAACATGCTCGTCACGCGGGGCGATTTTGATGCCGTTCAGCCGCAGCGTGGGCGGCCAGGAGAACAGCGAGAGGCTGGAGGAGTCCAGATGAGCGCGGCAATTGCAGCTCTGCTCGGTCATTTTGACCAGATATTCCGGGCTGACGTAGCTCTGCAGCCACATGGCAAACAGCACCGGCGTGGCGAGGGCGAGCAGAAGCAGGACGCCGAGGATTTTGAGCGCGAGTTTCATGATGCTGCATGGTGAATGACGAATGGCGAATGTCGAACGGCGAATGCGACACTCGAATCGCCATTCGACATTCCTCATTCGTCATTTATTGGGCTGCTCCCATGTCCTCCCTCATCGTCCAACCCCGCGCCCGTCTCTTTCATGGCCACGTGTGGGTCTATGCCCTCGAAATCCAGAAACGTCTCGGCGATCCAAAACCGGGCGATGTAGTGCGCCTGCAGGACGTGCGTGGGAAGCCGCTCGGCAGCGCGATTTACAACCCGAAGTCCCAAATCTCCGCCCGCCTCTTTTCCTACCGCCGGCAGGACCTGGATCTCGACCTGTTCACGCGGCGCATCGAGCGGGCGATCAAGTCCCGTGAGGCCGCAGGCGTCGATTTGAACCTCTGCCGCCTCGTCTGGAGCGAAAGCGATGGTCTCCCCGGCGTGGTGGTGGACCGCTACGGCGACTTTTTGGTGCTGCAAACCCTCACCCTCGGCATGGCGCAGCGGCAGGACATGATCGTGGAGGCTCTCAACAACGTCCTCAAACCGCGCGGCATCATCCAGCGCAACGAAGGCGCCGTGCGCCTCGCCGAAGGCCTCGAGCAGGTCAAAGGCGTGATCAGCGGCGAGACGCCCGAGCCCTTTGTCGTGCGTCATCAAGGCAGCGCCTTCCACGCGGATCTCATCGAGGGCCAGAAGACCGGCCTCTACCTCGACCAGCTCGACAACTATCAGCTCGTGGCAAAACTGGCCCGTGGCCGTCGCGTGCTGGATTGCTTCTGCAACCAGGGAGGCTTTGCGCAGGCTGCCGCGCTCGCCGGAGCCTCCGAGGTCACCGCGGTGGACATCAGCGAGAGCGCCGTGGAGGTGGCGAAGAAGAACGCCGCCATCTCCGGCGCGAAGATCGACTTCGTGGCCGAGAACTGCTTCGACTTCCTCAAGCGCCAGGAGTCCGCGGATGCCCGCTACGACCTCATCATCCTCGATCCCCCCTCCTTCACGAAGTCGAAAAGCACCGTGCGGGACGCCCTCCGCGGCTACAAGGAGATCCACCTCCGTGCCATGAAGATGCTGGAGCCCGGTGGCATCTTCGCCACCTTCACCTGCTCGCATCATGTGAGTGCCAGCGAGTTTCACAGCAGCATCACCGAGGCCGCCGTGGACGCCAAAAAAGTCCTCCGCCGCGTGGCGACCTTCACCCAGCGTCCCGATCATCCCATCCTCGCCACCATTCCTGAGACCGAGTATCTACGCGGCTACGCCTACGAGGTCGTGGCCTCGTGGTGATCAGTGCGAACGCTGTACCCACTTCGCCACAGCCAGCGACATCTGGCGGATGAGTTCCTCACCATGCACCGGGCTGGCGTGACCGGCATGAATGGCGAGGGCGATCAGGTAGCAGGGGCCGTTTTGGGCACGGGCATCGATGCAGGCAAGGTCGAGGGCATAATTGCTGATGAGGCCGGATTTATGAAAATAGCGTGCGCTGGGGAAAACCGTCTCCGTCGCGCCCTTCCACGCGGAGGGACCTGAGTCTGCGCCGCGGGTTTCGAGGCCGGTGAACCCATCGCCTCCTTCACGCAGGAAACGGGCCTGCTCGGTGGTGATGCGGAAGCGTTGCTCCGGCTCGATTTCATCGTGAAACATCACGCGTCTCAGCGTGTCGCAAAGCTCGCGAGTGGTCGTCACGTTGCCGGTTTTCGCATCGATGATCGTGCAGCCGCGCTCCGCGGCATACGAGCGTCCCTTCCAGTGATGAGTGAGCGTCACGCGAGGATGCACGATGCGCTGCGGCTCCTCGCGGACATAGGCCCAAGGCCGGGCGGCGGTGTAGCCACGCATGAGCGCCGTCTGGGGAAAGCCGCGCTCCGTGGTGAAGAAGCGCTCGTGCAGCCGGTCAATGCCGCTGAGACGTAGCAACAGCGTGTAGTCCTCATTCGACGAGCGTCGAAACACCTCTGAGATCATCTCACGCGGCGTGCGGGCCGCATCGGTGATCCAGCGCCCGTCCTTGTCCTGATGCTGGAAGGTCAGCGTGGCATCCAGATCGAGCTCGTGCTCGTTCAGCAGTTCCACCGCCGCGATGGCCGCGTGCAGCTTGATGGTGCTCGCGGGCCAGAAATCCGTCTTCCGACCTGTGTCGCGGTAGTCGTGCCATGCAAAGGTGGTTTTGCCCGCCACCTCCTGCACCACACATACCGTGCCCCACTTGCCCAAACTGGGCACCACGGCATCCAGCGCCTCGTCGAGTGCTGGATCAGCCCTGACGATGCAGGATGTCAAAACCAGACAGGGAAGAAGATGGCGCATCGTGAAAAGGTGGATGAATACATGGACCGGCCTCAAGTGTCGAGCGGGGCGTCTTTTGCCGGGAGGAAAGTAGCATGGCCGACAATATGCTCGTTAGGAACGCAAAGAGCGTAAGGTAAAGAGCCGCTTCAAGGCACGCAGAGGTGTGCCAGCCACTCGATGCCCTTCGCATTGGACACACTGAGCTCTCAAAATAGGTTTTTATGCTCATACCAGCCTTGAAGCGTCCTCGTGAAGATTTGGGACGCCCTCCGTGAGGCGGGCTACTCGATCAATGACGTGCCTGCACGCATTCAACGCGCGGCGGGGCAGTAGGCATGGTTTTCATGATGGGGACTGCGGGAAG
>JBJONJ010000078.1:0-4410 GCA_046051905.1 Verrucomicrobiota bacterium | reverse complement strand
GTGGCGGCTTTTTCGCAGTCGCCGCAGACGCTTTGATCGCGGGCGAGCTGGGCATCGAGCTCACCAGGCTGGCGGTTGCGATGCCGGGCACGCCAGAGCAGCGGACGATCGGCTTCGTTGATCTGGCGGCACATCTTGTCGCACTGCCGGAAGTAGTCGCGGTGCAGGGCGCTAACCTTTTCGAAGGTGGTGTCGTCGAGGTGATACTCGTCTTTCAACCAGCGGAGGCCGACCTCCTGCGGGCTCTCGCGAGGGCGCAGGCTCTCCCGCGTGGCCCAGAGCGCGGCTCCAGCGGCGGCGGCGGTCAAAAAGACGAAGGCGGCGATGCGTCCAGCGGGTGTCATGGGTTAGCGACCGTCGAGATGATGCGGATCAAAGGGGCTCACGGACATGACGTAGGCGTCATGCGGCGTGAATTCCGGCTCCGGTGGATGCGTGAGGCCCCAGACGACGGCGAGCACGATGGCGGCGGCGACGATGAAGGCCTCGCGTTTCGGGCGAAGGAGCCACCAGGCGAGTTTTTCGATCCAGCCGGGCTCGGGCGCGGTGGCGGAAATGCGCCGCCAGACCTCGCGACGGAAGTCTGGCGGCGCTTCGGCCTGCGGCATCTGCCACTGGGCGAGCAGATCATCGAGCGGATTGGGATCTTCGGGCTTCATGGCAGGTGCAGGCTTGGGTTTTGGGGTGAAGGAGGTGGGCGCATGGATCAGCGCTGACCATAGACGTCAATCCAAGCGAGCCCCGTCTTGGCTCCTGGCGGATGGTAGTAGCGGCGGCCGAGGTAAACGCCGTCCACCTCGCTCATACGGCCGCCGGAGGGATGGCTGGCACGGGTGAGCACGGGCTTGCCATTGTAAGTCTGCGTGAGGCTGGGCACGGAGAGCGCATTGCACGAGACGAGGGTGGTCACGGCGAGGATCGCAAGCAGGGTGGCTTTCATGGTTGAGTGTGTTTTGAGGTTGGTTGGGTTTGAGTGAGCGCATGGTTGGTCGCGCTCATTGGGTGCTACCCCGTGGCTGTTTTGATCCCTCCAAGTTTTTTTCGAGGAAGCTTCCGGGCATCAAAAAAGCAGGCAAGCCGTTGCTGGCCTGCCTGCAGATCGATTTGAAATGGGTGGATGCCTCAATCGCGCCGGAAGTGCCGGATCATGCCGATCATGACGCCCTGGATGAGGAGTTCCTGCGCGGGGAGAAGATCGGGATAACGCTCGTTTTCGGCCTTCAGATACGGTTTGCCGTTGCTGACGAGGTAGCGCTTCAGCGTGGTCTCACCGTCGATGAGGGCGGCGACGATGTCTTTCTCACGCGGTTCCTTGATTTCGAGGATGACGAGATCGCCGCTGCAGATGTGCGCCTCGATCATGGAGTCACCGCGGACCTTGAGAGCGAAGCTTTTCGAGGCTCGCGGGATGCCGAGGGTGTTGATGTCCACGGAGATGCAGCCTTCAGCATGCTGCGCGGCATCGCTGGGCATGCCGGCGGGGATGGTGCCAAAGACAGGAATGTCCACGATCTCGGCGCGGTCGAGATCCTCGGGGAAGACGACGGCTCGGGCCATGTTGGGATGGCGGCGGATGGCGCCTTTCTTTTCCAGGGCACGAAGGTGGCTCATCGCGGCGGTTTGACTGGAGAAGCCGAAGTGGCGCTGGATGTCACGCGTGGAGGGCATGACGCCGTTGGCGCGTTGATAACCGCGGAGGTAATCGAGCAACTCCTGCTGACGTGAAGTAAGCTGGGCAGAGCTGGCGGAGAGGAGAGGGTTCATGACCTGCGGGTGTTTGTGTTCGCTCGAACAATCGCGGCCAACAGGAAATGAGCAAGGGGTTTTCCTCCTCACAAAATGCGGGCATGGTGGCGTGATGAAGATCTGCCTCACGCTGCTCTGCCTGCTCGCCTTTTGCCCTCTCCTGCGCTCGCAGGAGGCCTCGCCGCTCACGCCTGCTCCGGTGGAGAAAGTGGGCGAGCTGCCGCCGCTGACGAAGGCGCTCAATGAGAAGGCCGCGGTGGCTTTTTCGAAGGGCGACTGGGCTTCCGCACGCAAGGCCTACAACGAGATGATCGAGATGGACCCGAAGAACGCTCTCGTGTGGGCGAACCTCGGCGCGGTGGAGCAGCAGGCGGGGGATGCGAAGAAGGCGATGGAGTGCTTTGAGAAGTCGGTGGAGCACAACGCGGCGCTGGCGCAGTCGTGGGTGGCACTCGGTTTGCTGCGACTCGAGGCCGGGGACACTTACCTGGCGATGTCCGCCTTCTCGCGGGCGATTCACGAGGATCCCGAAGACTCACGGGCGCACAATTACCTCGCCATCGCGGCGAAAAATCTCGGCTGGGCGGATGCGGCGGAGGCGGAATTGCAGAAGGCGCTCGAATTGAAGCCGGACTACGGCATCGCGCATTTCAATCTCGCTTTGATGATGCTGGAACAACGTCCGCCTGCCATCGAACTGGCGAAGCGGCACTACGACAAGGCGCTCTCGCTCGGCGTGGCGAAGGATGAGGTGCTCGAGCGGAGGCTGAAGGAGTGATGCGGGACTGGAACCTCCAGCGTGACCTCGACGATCTGCGTGCGCAGGGGCTCTGGCGTGAGCTGCGGCCGCTCGATGAGGTGGAAGGCGTGGTGGTCAGGCGTGGTGATCGCGAGTTGGTGAATTTTTCGTCGAACGACTACCTCGGCCTCGCGTCCTCCGAGATGCTGCGTGAGGCGCTCGCGGAAGGCGTCGCCAAATACGGCGGAGGCTCCGGTGCCTCGCGGCTCGTCTGCGGCACCCACGCGGTGCATGCGCGGCTGGAGGAGGCCCTTGCTGATTTTAAGCGGACGGAGGCCGCCCTTTGCTTCAGCAGCGGCTTTGCCGTGGCACTCGGCACGATTCCCGCCCTCGTGGGCAGCGGTGACACGATCATCCTCGACAAGCTTTGCCATGCGAGCCTCGTCGATGCCGCCCGGCTGAGCGGTGCGACGATCCGCGTCTTCCCGCACAACCATCTCGAAAAGCTCTCGCGCCTCCTCGAAACCGCCACGGGCCGCGTTTTGATCGTCACCGAGTCTATTTTTAGCATGGATGGCGATGCAGCGGCGTTGCGTGAGATTGTGGAGCTGAAGGAAAAGCACGGTGCCTGGCTGCTGCTCGATGAAGCGCATGCCGTGGGCGTGCTCGGGCCGCAGGGCAGGGGGCTCGCGGCGGCGCTGGGACTCGAAAATCGCATCGAGCTGCACATGGGCACGCTCAGCAAGGCGCTCGGCCTCAGCGGCGGCTACCTCGCCGCATCACGGCAGGTGATCGATGTGCTCATCAATCGTGCCCGCAGCTTCATTTACTCCACCGCACCGCCGCCATGCCTCGCTCACGCGGCCGCTGAGATGCTGAAAGTCATCGCAGGCGAAGAAGGTGAAAAACGTCGTCAAAGGCTTCGCGGGCATGTGGAGACCTTGCGGAGGCATTTGGGGGCTCCGGAGCACCCGGCGGCCATTTTGCCCGTGATCCTCGGCGGCGAGTCGGGGGCCATGCAGGCTTCGAAAAGCCTGCTCGAGGCAGGTTTTCTCGTCCCAGCCATCCGCTACCCCACGGTGGCACGAGGGCAGGCGAGGTTGCGTTTCACCCTCAGTGCAGGGCATTTGGAGGGGCAAATCGAGTCGTTGGCAGTTGTTTGGGGCCAAGTAGCCCCCCCAGAATCATAATGCGCTTCCGATCTGGCACGCGCCCTGCTGTATCTCAAGAGTCAGTCTGCCTGCCGGCAGGCGGCAACCTCAACACCAACAAAACTAAACTCGACCAACAAAATGAAGCTCAATCGCATCAACTCGATCATGGCCAAGTCGGTGGCGACCCTCGCCGCCTGCGCCGCCCTGAACGCCACGGCAGGCACCGCCCCTGCTCCAAAAAACCCCACTCCGGTCGCTACCGAGCCCACCTCGCTCTTTGACAGCATCGGAGCCACGCTGGATCTGGCCTACGACTCCCGGTACTACTTCCGCGGCCTCTGGTTCGCTGACAACATTGTCACCACCGCCCTCAACGTCTCTGTGCCCCTCACGGACAAGCTTACCTGGGGTGTGGGCGCTGCCTACATCTCCACCTTCGATACTCCGTTCGTGCCTGCGGCGACAGCCCCTCTGGGTTCCGCTGACAAAGGGTTCGATTACTCAGAGCTCGATTTGATCACCTCCCTCAGCTACAATGCAGGTTGGGCCAAGTTCGGCGTGCAGTATCAGTACTATTACTATCCGGATTCCTATGCTGGTTCCTCGCCCTACGGTGTCGGTCCTGGCGGTCTCGGTACCGGTGGCCCGAATGCTGGCAATGATCCTGAATTCGGTATCAATGGTGCCCATGAAGTTGGCTTCACGGCCACCATCCCGCTTGGTGCAGCTAACGTTTATCTGGGCTACTACTACGACTTCCAGGTCGGTGGT
>JBJONJ010000077.1:0-3198 GCA_046051905.1 Verrucomicrobiota bacterium | reverse complement strand
ATCCTTCACCCGATCAAGAAAGAGACGCGCGGCCTCCATGACAAGTTGAAGGCCATGCACGGTTGGTCTCGAATTGCATATGAGCATCGCTACGACTCGCCACTCAAGCGGCACTTTCCCCACGCCTTTGCGAAACGGCCGCAGGAGCAGCTCTACGATCTCAGCAAGGGCCCCGATGCCACGATCCCCGCGTGATGCAGGACCCAGCGCCGTTTGCCTTGCCGTTTAGACCCTCGACACGAAATCCGGCGCAGGCGGCAAGAAGAAGGGCAAAGGCAAGAGGAAGGCCAAATAGCCTGATCCCAGAGGGATCTGTTTGATCAGACCGATCCGTCAGATGAAAAAAATGGAAACCACCCCAAGATAGCCGGTGGAGGTTCGTCATGCGCGGCGAACACGTTCTCATGGCTGCCCCGGACACCCTCTTCCTCGAAACCCTTCAGCGCTACGAGCGGCCTCTCATCCGCTATGCGCACGGCTACACGGGCGATCTGGAGGAGGCCCGGGACATCGTGCAGGACGTGTTTGTGAAGCTCAGCCAGTGCCTCCACACCCTCGATCACGAGCGGCTGGCCCCCTGGCTTTTCACCGTCTGCCGAAACCGTGCGCTGGACCACCAGCGCAAACACCGCCGCCTCGTCGTCATGGAAACTGAAACTCTCGACCTCGAAATGTCCGCCGATCCCTCGCCGCATGAGGAAATGGATCGCGCCGAGACCGCCACCACGCTCCGCCGCCTCATTGATACCCTGCCCACCCGGCAGCAGGAGGCCGTGCGGCTCAAATTCATCGCCGGCCTCGACTACCAGCAGATCAGCGCCGCCATGAAAACGAGCATCGGCAATGTCGGCTACCTCATCCACCACGGCGTGGCCGCCCTGCGCACGAAATGGCAGGCCATGGAAAATGACATGCCCGCCACCACAAAGAGGCGCAGCCCGGCACTGGCCGCCGCGTGAGAAAATCAGAAATCAGAAATCTAAAATCAGAAATCAGCATGAAACACGAACAGATCACCGCCTGGGCTCTCGACGAGCTGAGCCCGCAGGAACGCGAGCAGATCGAAACTGCGCTGCGTGAAAACCCGCAGATCAAGGCCAAGGCCGAGGAAACCAAATCCTTCTGCGATTTGCTCACCACCGAGCTGCGGGACGAATCCCTCGAATTCACCTCCGAGCAGCGCTCGCGGCTGCAAACGATGCCGCCAGCCTCGAACATCATCGTTCTATCCTCTGCATCGAAACCGGTGCGCTGGACCTTCGCCTCTCGTTTTGGTTCACTCGCCGCCGCAGCCGCCTGCGTGGCCGCCGGTGGCTATTGGATGTATCCTTGGTTCCAGCCGCAGAAGGATCAAATCGTTGCAGCGGCGGTGGAAGAGGAAAAGTTGTTCAAGGTGAGCAATCCGCCGTTTGATCAGAATGCAGTGAGAGCGTTTTCAATGGGACAGCCTGTAGCCCAAGATCAGCCTTCGTATGGCGACCAACCCCTGAGCGGGTCTTTGGGTGCGCCCATGCCTGGTTTGGCTTCCGCGCCAACGCCCACCGCCAAGCCCTCCCAGTCCAATGTCACACTTAGCGGAGCCAAAACTTACGCAGGAGGTGTGACGGTCAATGGTGGCATTGCCACCACTTCGGTCAATGGCGGTGGCGGTATGATCCAAGTGGGCGCTGGCACCCTGCGGCTTGAACCTGCCCCTGCCACGGTTTCCTCGACGATTGCCAGCAAGGAGCTCGCAGCCGTCATGCCGCCTGCAACACCGGCGACGATGCCTGTGGAACCGGGACTGCTGCTCAACGAATCGATCCAGCTCAAGCAATCTCAAGTGACGGGCTTTGGTGGAGTCGGCGCAGGTGGTGGGTTCGGAAACACAATGACTGTAGGTGCTTCGGCAAGCAGTCCCGCAGTAGTATTTGCCTCTTCGGGTGCCACCGATGACCTCTCTCACGCTACTCAATTCAAAAAGCGGACGACCTTCGACAACGTCTCCACCAACGAATCCTACACCCGCATCCTCGAAAACGACCTCAAGGACGTGCGCAGCGAGCCGCTCTCGACCTTCTCGATTGATGTCGATACCGCGTCGTATGCGAATGTGCGTCGCTTCTTGAATCAGAACATGATTCCGCCGGCGGACGCAGTGCGCATTGAGGAGCTGATCAATTACTTCCCCGGCGATGAGGAAGGTCCTGCCGCCGATGCCAAGGAGCCCTTCGCGGCTCGAGTGGAGCTGGCGGCCTGCCCATGGCAGCCGCACCATCGCCTGGCACGCATCGCCATTCAGGGGAAGCAGGTGCAAAAGGGCAGCAAGGCCAGCAACCTCGTCTTCCTTGTCGATGTCTCCGGCTCGATGAATGATCCGCAGAAGCTCCCGCTGGTGAAACAGAGCCTGCGCATGCTCGCCGAGCAGATGGGCGAGGGCGACCGCGTTTCGATGGTCACCTATGCCAGCGGCACGCAGGTCGTTTTGCCGCCCACGAATGGTGAAAACCGCCCGCAGATCATCGCCGCCGTCGATCAACTCCAGGCCAATGGCAGCACCAATGGCGCGGGCGGCTTGAAGCTCGCTTACGAGCAGGCCGTGGCCGGTTTCATCCAAGAAGGCATCAATCGCGTCATCCTCTGCACCGATGGCGATTTCAATGTTGGTATCAGCGATCCCGCCGAGCTGGAGAAATTCATCGCCGAGAAGGCCCGCAGCGGCGTTTTCCTCAGTGTGCTCGGCTTTGGCAGCGGAAATTTAAAGGACCGCACCATGGAAACCCTCGCCGACAAAGGGAACGGCAACTACGCCTACATCGACGGCCTCGCCGAGGCACGCAAAGTGCTCGTCGAGCAGATGGCCGGCACGCTTGTCACCATCGCCAAGGATGTGAAAGTGCAGATCGAGTTCAACCCCGCCCAGGTGCGAGCCTATCGCCTCATCGGCTACGAGAACCGCCTCCTCGCCAAAGAGGATTTTAATGACGACACCAAGGACGCCGGCGAGATCGGCAGCGGCCATCGCGTCGTCGCTCTTTACGAACTGGTGCCCGCGAACCTACCGCCCGGAGTCGGCCCCGACCGCCTCGTCGATACCCTGAAGTATCAAACCCTCGCCTCACCGACCCTGAAGGAACTCAACGAGGTCAACCCTGCTGCCGCCACCGCTTTGGACGCGGCCGCGAACAAGGAGATCATGACCGTGAAGCTCCGCTACAA
>JBJONJ010000076.1:0-10299 GCA_046051905.1 Verrucomicrobiota bacterium | reverse complement strand
ACTGACGAAGTTCGACGTGATCTTCCTTGGCGATGTCGGCACGCAGAAAGGCCAGCTCACCGCCGAGCAATGTGCCGCGCTGCAAAAACTCGTGCGGGACCAAGCGGGTGGCCTTGTCTTCATGCCCGGCTTCCACGGCTTCCAGGCCTCGCTGCAAGAAACGCCGCTCGCCGATTTGCTGCCGGTGATTTGGGATGCCGCGCAGCCTCGCGGCTGGGGCTCCAGCGCTCCGGGCAAGTTCGCCCTCACCGAAGCAGGCATGCGCAGCCTTTTGACGAAGCTCGAAGACACCGATGAGGCCAGCGCCCGCGTGTGGAGCACTCTGCCAGGCTTTCAGTGGTATGCGCCCGCTCTTCGAGCGAAGGCCGGGAGCGAGGTGCTCGCTATCCATGGCAGTGAATCGAATCAATTTGGCCGCGTGCCGCTCATCGTTACGAAGACCTACGGCGCAGGCAAAATCCTCTTCATGGGCACCGACGGTGCCTGGCGCTGGCGCAAAGGCGTGGAGGACAAATATCACTACCGCTTCTGGGGCCAGGTGGTGCGCTGGATGGCCTATCAACGCAACATGAGCAATGGCGACAAGATGCGCCTCTTCTACTCGCCCGATCGTCCACGCACCGGCGATGTGCTCACGTTGAATGCGAACGTCATGAGCGTGACAGGCGAGCCGCTGCGTGAAGGTGCGGTGATCGCCCAAATCGAAGCACCGAGCGGCAAAGTGAGCAGCGTGCGCCTTCTTCCTGCGGGCGAAGAAGCCTGGGGCCTTTTCAACGGCACCTTCACCCCCAACGAACCCGGCGAGCACGTCGTCGAAATCAGCTGCGCTGAGGCTGGATCGAGCTTGGAGACCAAAATCTCCATCCAAGGCACCAGCCGCGAAAAACGCGGTCAACCGGCCCGCATCGACGTGTTGAAGGAAATCGCCCAATTCACCAAAGGAGCCGTTTTGGATGCCACGAAGCCGCCAAGCATCGTCGATGCCATCGCCGCCATTCCCGAGGTCGCTTTTCAAGAACGCCGCCTGCCGCTTTGGGCACATCCCGCCTGGGCAGGATTGCTCGTGGTGCTCATGGGCCTCTTTTGGGTAGGCCGGAAGGCGGCGGGGGTGTTCTAGAGTCCGAAATGGGTCTTGGTTGTCGCTTCGGACGTATGTTGTTCACGCTTTAGCGTGCGATGGCGATTGGCACGCTAAAGCGTGAACAACGTGCTCAAAACATTCCCTGTGCGATCAGCGACCTTGGGTGCACAACCACGGCCTAGAACCGCAGAATATACTCGCCTTCTTTTTGGCGGTTGAGGCGGTCGCGGGACATCAGTTCGAGGTAAGCGTCGTCCTTTTCGAGCCAGTCTTTGCGGCGGAGGAGCTTGTCACGCTCTTGAGAGAGGCTGTCACGCTGGTGCTTGAGCTGCTCCAGCTTGTCCCGCATGGCGGTCTGCTCGTTGAGCGGGTTGTGGAAGAGGACGAGGACCGTCGGGGCCACGAGCAGCAGAAGAACGAACTTCGCCACCCGAAGGAGGACACGCGCCCAGTGCTCCAGGTTACCCTGGGGCAGGTCGGCGCGTGTCACTCGGAGTTTCATGGGCGTGCAGATTAGGCCTTCACCTTCATGCGGCCGCCGTAGATGGCGGTATCGCCGAGCTGCTGCTCGATGCGGAGGAGCTGGTTGTATTTTGCGATACGATCGCTGCGGCTCATGGAGCCGGTCTTGATCTGGCCGCAGTTCGTGGCGACGGCGAGATCGGCGATGGTGTAATCTTCGGTTTCACCGGAGCGGTGGCTCATGACGGCAGTGTAGCCGTGGCGGTGGGCGAGATCGACGGCGTCGAGCGTTTCGGTGAGGGAGCCGATCTGGTTCACCTTCACGAGGATGGAGTTCGCGGTTTTCTGGTCGATGCCCTTCTGGAGGAACTTCACGTTCGTGACGAAGAGATCATCGCCGACGAGCTGCGTGGTGGCACCGAGCTTGTCGGTGAGCACCTTCCAGCCGTCCCAGTCGTTTTCAGCGCAGCCGTCTTCGATGGAGATGATCGGATACTTCTTCTTCAGGCCAGCGTAGTAGGCGACGAGCTCCTCGGAGGTCAGCTCGCGCTTGTCGCTCTTCTTGAAGACATACTTTTTCTTCTTCTTGTCGTAGAACTCGGAGGAGGCCACGTCGAGGGCGAAGGCGATGTCCTTGCCGATCTTGTAACCGGCCTTTTCCACGGCCTGGGAGATCACTTCGAGGGCGTGGTCGGCGCTCTTCAGCGTGGGGGCGAAGCCGCCTTCATCACCGACGGCGGTGTTTAGGCCGAGGTCGTGAAGGATTTTCTTGAGGGAGTGGAACACTTCCGCGCCATAGCGAAGGGCTTCCGAGAAGGTCGGTGCGCCGACGGGCATGATCATGAACTCCTGGAAGTCGATCGGGGCATCGGAGTGGGCGCCACCATTGATGATGTTCATCATCGGCACAGGCAGGACCTTGGCGTTCGGGCCGCCAACATATTTGTAAAGAGGCTGGCCGAGAGTGGTGGCAGCCGCTTTGGCGATGGCGAGGGAGGCACCGAGGATGGCGTTTGCGCCGAGTTTGGACTTCGTGGGCGTGCCGTCGATGGCCAGCATGGCCTTGTCGAGACCGACCTGATCGGAGGCATCGCAACCGACGAGCGCATCGGCGATGGCACCATTCACGGCGGCGACGGCTTTCTTCACGCCTTTGCCGAGGAAGCGCTTCTTGTCGCCGTCACGCAGCTCAAGGGCCTCGTGTTCGCCAGTGGAGGCACCGGAGGGGACGGCCGCACGACCGACGGCTCCACTTTCGAGGAGTACATCCACTTCGACAGTGGGGTTGCCGCGAGAGTCGATGATTTCGCGGCCGATGACCTGAGCGATGAGGAGGTCTGACATGATTTCTGAATTAATTAAGTTTGGTTAATAAGCGGGGCTTTTTCAAGAAAGGATTCTGGAAAATCCTCCGGGGAGGGCGGTCCATACACCGCTCCCCGCCCCGTGCAAGCAGCAGGGCGGGAGCCAGAATAGGAGGCTTTTGCCGAATCGCCTTTTTGCTGTCCAAAACCGCCGCCACACCGACTTATCATGATTGTATGCCCGAAGCTGACCGCACCCAGGAATTCCTCGAACTGCTCACGCACCATGATCGTGCGTTGGGGGTGTATGTTTATAGCCTTGTGCAGGACCCTCACGACGCCGATGACATTCTCCAGCAGACGAAAATGATCCTCTGGCGCTGCTTTGACCAGTTTGAGACCGGCACTCATTTCCTGGCCTGGGCGCGGAAGACGGCTTTTCACCAGGTGCTCACTTACCGCCGGCAAAAGAAGCGTGAGGCCATGCCGCTGAGTGATGACATTCTCGAACTGCTTCACGATGAGGTGGCCAAGCTCAGCGACACCTCGGACCGCCGGCGAGATGCGCTACGCTCCTGCGTTGCGAAGCTGCCTGCGGCCCACCGGCAGCTCGTGGCGCTGCGCTACTACGAGGACATGGAGATCGACGGCGTGGCGGAGCGCATCCGCAGCACCGCTGGAGCCGTCTATCGTGCTCTCAGCCGTGTCCGTATGAATTTGCTGACCTGTGTGGAGAAGGAACTCAAACTGGAAGGAGCCGGAGCATGAAACCCGCTGATCAATTTCGCCTGCTGGAACTGTCCGAACGCTACGCGGACCAAAAACTCATGGCGGAGGAAATCGCCGCGCTCGAAAGCGAGCTTCGCGAGTCCGACGAGTCGCGTGCTTTCTTTGCCAAGGCGCTGCATCAGCGGGCGGAGCTGTGTTTTGATGACTCCTGGCATGTGCAAGCTGCGGTGGAAGAGAAGGTCACCTCGCGGCCGGTGTGGTGGCGATATGCCGTCACCGCCGCGGCGGCGGCCTGCGTGACGTTTGGCTTTGTCTGGCTGCAAACCAGCCGGGATGGCAGCGTCGCCACGCTGGTGCGTGCTCAGCAGTGCCAGTGGGCTGGTAGCAGCCTGCCGACGGTGGAAGGGGCTCGCTTGAAGCCCGGCATGCTCGATTTGATCGAAGGTCTCGCCGTGCTTCGATTCGATAGCGGCGCGGAACTCGTCCTCGAAGCCCCGGCGACGGTCGAGGTGCTCGATGCGATGAACTGCAAACTGCGCCGTGGCACGCTCGTGGCCGAAGTGCCGCCTCATGCGAAGGGCTTCAGCATCGACACGAAGGATGCGAAGGTGATCGACTGGGGCACGAAATTCGGCGTGAGCGCCGATGACGATGGCAAGTACATGGTCCGTGTGATTGAAGGCCTCGTCGAGGTCGAGGACAAGCACTCAACCGGTTCCCAAAAGCTCGAAAAAGGTCAGGGCGTGGACCGTGGCTGGACACGCAGTCAGCTCCAACCTGCCGTTGTAGACATGCCTGAGCCCAGCCGCTGGCAGCCCGCGACCGTCATGGATGCGGGCGATGGCTGGCAGGCCATCACCACCGCGTTTGGTCGCGGCCGTGACAGCTACATCCAGTCCGGCTCGAAGCCCACGCCGGAGTTTGGCAAGCATCCCTTCGTCCGGGTGAAGTGGACCACGCGGAAGCCGGAGCTGAACCGCAAAGGCTATCTGGCCTTCGATTTGAGCCAGTTCTCCGGCCGCCAGATCGAGGATGCGGAACTCGTGCTCACCATCGAGCCCAGCGAGCTCGGCTTTGCCAGCTTCGTGCCGGACAGCACCTTCGCCGTGTATGGCGTGATCGACGAAAAAGAAGACACCTGGGCCGAGGGCGACCTCTCCTGGCAAAACGCTCCGGCGCATGATCCATCGCAAGCCACCTTCAACATGCCAGTGGCATCCAAAGTGAAGCTCCTCGGCAAGTTTGAGATCGCTCAAGGCATCAATCGCGGCACCCGCCAGCTTCGTGGCAAGGCGCTCGCCGACTTCCTCGCCGCGGACACGAATCAAATCGCCACGATCATCCTGTGTCGTGAAACCGACGAGACCGCCGATAGCGGTCTCGTGCACGCCTTTGCCACCAAAGAGAACGGCACACGCTCCGCACCAGTGCTTCGCGTGAAGTTGAAGTGAGAAGCTTTACGCCGCAGCCTTCCTTGCCTCGGTGATGAGGTTCATGAAGAGCTCACGCTGCTCGGCCAGAGCGGCTACGATGTCGCCATTAGGGAGTTTGGCGGCTTCGAGGCAGACGTGGCCATCGTAATCTGCCTCGACGAGCAGCTTGGCGAGCTTTGCGAAGGGATAATTCGGCGCGAGGCTCACACCGCGGATGTGCGTGGTGTGACCGAGGCGGTCTTTGACCATCGCGAAGTTCGCCTCGATGCCCGCGCCTTCGAGATCGGTGTCGTTCGAGTTCCAGCAGACGCGGACGTTTTGCGCATCGGCGCACGCATCCATGATGGTTTTGATGTTCGGGAGCAGGGAGGTGTCTTTGCCATGCACTTCGAGGCGGATCTCCTGGCCAAAGCCGAGGGCATGATCACCGAGTTCCGCGAGCGCTTTGCCGATCTGCACGAGCGTTTTCTCCGTGGGCACATCCTTCGGTAGAGCGTTCGGCTTCACTTTCACGCCAGTGCCACCGATGTCGTGACTGAGTTTGATGAAGGCCTTCGCGCCGTCGATGTTCTTGCGCAACTCGTCGGCCTTGGCGGAATGGAACTCGAAGTTCGTGCCCATGCCCAGCAGCTTCACCGGAGCATCTTCAAACTGGCGGCGCACCTCAGCACGCTGCGCCGGCGTGAGATCGGGCGTGACGTTGTGCTTGTGCTCCACACGCAGCTCGACGCCGGTCACCTTGGCCGCGGAGCAGTTCTGGATGATCGTGGGAATGTCCCAGTCCTTGCCCCATTGATAGGTCACCAGGCCAAACTGGATGTTCTCGCCGAGGTGAGAGAGCTGCGCGTCCTGCGCGAAGACGGAGGCGGCGCTGGCACCGAGGAGGGTGGAGAGGAAATGGCGGCGGTTGTTCATGGCGGCTGATATGCTGAGGTATCCGAAACGCGAAGTCGATGCCTGAATTTGCCATTTACGCTTTTGACATCGTCCGTTTCGTGGTCGCCACGCTCGATCTGATGAAGAAGATCATAAACAAGTGTGGCACCGGTTCCGAGCCCATTGCCGGGCAGCCCGCACCTCGACGAGGCTGGCATGACCGGCCCCATCCGGCCCACCGGCTACATTGTGGACGGCTCTGAATCCCCCCAAGGCTGGGCAAAGTGGTGAAAAGTATAAGTTGCGAACCGTTCGAAAACCGCCGAGCATGAGAAGGTCACGTTAACCTGATAAAGGCTAAGTTGTGTGTGGTTTCATCGGGTTAGTGCTTGATGGTTCGCCATACAACAAGGCGTCGCTCGGGAGACGAGTCCCTTTAAACACCGTTTAGTTCAGACATGAATACCAAAATGTACGTGGGCAACCTGCCCTTCAGCGCCACTCAGGAGGACATCCAAGCCCTCTTCTCCCAATACGGCTCCGTGACCGACGTGTTCCTCCCCATGGATCGCGTCTCCGGTCGTCCTCGCGGATTCGCCTTCGTCACCATGGGCACGCCCGAGGAGATGACGGCAGCCATCAATGGTCTCAACGGCCAGGAATTTGGCGGCCGCAAGCTAGGCATCAATGAGGCGCGTCCGAAGGAAGAGCGTCCCGGTGGCTTCGGTGGCGGCGGCGGTGGCCGTGGCGGCTTCGGCGGCGGTGGCGGTGGCGGTGGCCGAGGCGGCTACGGTGGTGGTGGCGGTGGTGGTGGCGGTGGCCGAGGCGGCTACGGTGGTGGCGGCAAAGGCGGGTACGGTGGCGGCGGCGGTCGCGACCGTGGCTTCAGCCGTGGCAATCGCGACGGCTTCGGTGAAGAAGGTGGCGGCTACTAATCCCCCCACAGAATATTTCACAACGGCATCCCGGAAACGGGATGCCGTTTTTTATTTCACCATCTCGGCCGTGATCCAGCCGCCGCTGATGTCCCTCGCATCCAAGCCTTGCTGCATGAGCAACCGCACCGCGTAGTAAGCACGCTGGCCGACGCCGCAATAGACATGCACGGGCTTCCCGGCGGGCACTTCGCTCATTCGAGAACGCAGATCGTTCAGCGGGATATTCACCGCCCCCGCCGCGTGACCTCCGGCGAATTCGTCGTTGTCACGCACATCGAGTAGGAAGGCATCGGCGGGCAAGGTGCTCCATTGCGAAAGAGGCAGATCACCGCGCAGATGATTCGCGGCGATGAAGCCCGCGTAATTCAGCGCATCCTTCGCTGCGCCGAATTGCGGGGCGTAGCACAGCTCCGCTTCTTCGAGGTCGAAGACGGTGCCTTGTTTTTGGATCAAAGCGGAGACGACATCGACCTTGCGAGCGACATCGGTCGTACCGACGGCTTGCATGCCAAGGATGCGGCCATCGGGCTTGGAAAAGAGCAGCTTCAAATGCAGCGTCTGTGCTCCGGGATAGTAACCGACGTGATGCTTCGGATGCAAATACACCTTTTCGTAGTTTGAGAGGCCTGCGCGTTGCAGTGACTTCTCCGTGGCACCGGTTTGCGCCACAGCGAGGTCAAAAAGGCCGCAAATCGCCGTGCCCTGCACACCACGGAAGGAACTGTCGCGGCCCGCGATGACATCCGCAGCGATGCGGCCCTGACGATTCGCCGGACCGGCCAGAGCGAGCAGGATGTCGGTATCGGTGATGAGATCATGCACCTCCACGGCATCGCCGATGGCAAAGATCGCCGGATCACTCGTGCGCATCTGCGCATCCACAGAAATGCCGCCGCGTTTGCCCAGCGTGAGGCTTGCGGCCTTGGCGAGCGAGGTCTCGGGCCTCACACCGAGGCCAAGGATGACGAGATCGGTTTCGAGCGTGCCATTCACGACGAGTGTGTCTCCACGCTGCGTCACGCCGGTGAGCGGTGTGTTGAGTTGGAGTTGAATGCCGTGCTTTTCGAGGTGCGTGTGCAAAGGAGCGACCATCTCCGCATCCATCGAGATCATGACCTGCGGGCCGTTTTGCACCAAGGTGACCTCCAGACCGAGGTGGCGGAGGTTTTCGGCCATTTCGAGCCCGATGAAGCCGCCACCGGCAACGACGGCATGCTTCGCCTTCGTCTTCGCGATCCAGCCACGAATCTCCCGCGTATCGGGAATGCTGCGCACGGTGAAAACGCCGGGCAGATCGAGTCCAGGTAGTTCCGGCTTCAACGGAGCGGCTCCGGGCGAAAGCACGAGCGAGTCGTAAGTGTCATCAAACGTCTCGCCGGTCAGCAGATTCTTCACCGTGACCGTTTTGGCCTCACGTTGGATGGATACGACCTCGTGATTTACCTGCACGCCGATGCGAAAGCGATCATGAAACAACTGCGGCGAAGCGAGCAGCAGACTCGCCTCATTCGGGATCACTCCGCCGACGTGGTAAGGCAGCCCGCAGTTCGCAAAGCTCACAAAGGGGCCGCGATCATAGATGGTGATGCTCGCCCGTTCGTCGAGACGACGCAACCGCGTGGCGCAGGAGGCTCCACCCGCCACACCACCGACGATGATGACTTTTTGAGGCTTTTTCATGATTCAGGAGCAGCAGGAGGTTTTCGAGAACGAAGCGCCATCGACGCGATTCCAGGGCATTTTGGCCAAAACCATCGCCAAACCGCAAAAGCCGCTCAAACCGGCAAACATCAGGCCGGCGCCGAAAAACATGCAGAGATAGATCCAGCGGGGATCGACATAGACGGTGAGCAGCGAACCTAGCAGCACAAAGAAGCCGATGGTGATCTGCACCTGACGCATCAGCGGCATCACCGCTTTGGAACCCGTGGCGCAGGGCAATCCGGCCGATTTCCAGGCGAGGATGCCGCCTTCGAGATTCCGCACGTCGCTGAAGCCGAGGGCGCGGAGTTTGTCAGCCGCCGCCGCACCGCGTTTCCCAGCCTGGCACATGACCATGACTGGCTCGGATTTGTCCAGCTCACCGCAGCGGGCTTCAATCTGGCCTAGGGGCAGCAGCTTCGCGCCGGAGACGTGGGATTCAGCGTGCTCGACCGGCTCACGCACGTCGATGAGCTGGCAGCCACCCGCTTCGAGAGCGCTGGCGAGTTCGCAGGGGAGAATGCAGGCATCAGTTTTCATTGGAGTTCAGGCTTGGCTTGGATATTTTGCATCAACTATGATGCCATATCGCTATATGGCGATATAAAGTCAAGTGTCACGACAAGCCATGCCAAAAAAAGCGCCATCCAAGCCTGCCTCCATAGCGAAACAGCTCCCTGATGCCGCGCTGGAACTCATCGCCAACCGCTTCCGCGCCTTGTCCGAACCGGTGCGGCTGAAACTCCTCAGCGCCCTCATGCAGGGCGAAAAGAATGTCACTCAGCTCGTCGGGGCCGCTGGCACCGGTCAGGCAAACGTCTCGAAGCACCTCGCCATCCTCAAACAAGCCGGAATGATCGCCACCAAGCGCGAAGGTCTAGCCACGCTGTGCTCCATCTCGGATCCCGCCATCTTCCAGCTCTGCGAGATCATGTGTGCGAAGCTGAAGGATGAGCATGCACAACGTTCGAAGCACCTGGAGGGCCTGTGAAGATGACCAAGGCAAACTCTCCAAAGCCGACAGCGGCACCTACCGAGCCGACGTCCCCCACGCCATCATCAACATCGGCAAAGGTGTCGCCGTGGTGTTTCTGGTCGTGATTTACCGCTGAAGCTCATTTTCCAACCCAATCATGCAAAACAAACGCTTCTTCTTTTTGATCCGTCGGATCGGTCAGATTAGTCTGATCTCATTGTTGGCCTCGAGCGGCCTTTCTTGGGCCCAGATGCCTCCCGCGCTCGTAAATGCCGAACGCGCCAAAATCCTCGAAGGCGTGAAATCAGTGCCGAAGCTCGGGGCACCCGGTCCGGTCGGCATTTGGGGCCAGATCGCGTTTCCGATCCTTTCCGCGCCGAACAAGGATGGCGTGGAAATCGCCGTCGCGGCGGCGGCGGCGTATGGGAAAGGGCGTGTCATCCTCTTTGGCCAGAATTCCTACCTCAATGGAGCAGGCGCCGGTGATCACGCGAAGCTCATCGAGAACTGCGTAAAGTGGACCGGCAACAAGGCGAAGCCTCGCGTCGGGGTGAAAGGCGTGCGCGGCCTCGTCGGCATTCAGGCGAAGGAGTTCGACGCGGTGGAGAAGAAGAATCTCACGGACTTCGATGTCGTCATCATGAACACGCAGGGCATCGTCGGTGCGGAGGAAGGCGCGGCGCTCATCGACTACATCAAAGGCGGCGGCGGATTCATCGGTGGCATGACGGGCTGGGCTTACGGCCAGACCAGCGGGGGAAAAGACCTCGCCACCTCGCACGGCGTCAATCAGGCCCTC